>CAZGBW010000189.1:0-5789 GCA_964523995.1 uncultured Victivallales bacterium
TCGCCGGTTCATCCTCCACTACCAGGATCTTCTGGGCCATTGCTCGTCTCCCGTGTTGGCAGCCCGACCAATCTGCCACTCGGCACCGATCAATCTTTCCGGGCGCAATCTAGGCGGTTTATGATCCTCTTAGCAAGAATCTCGTTGATCTCTCGGTGGCGTGGTACCGGCTCCGAGTGTCCCGTAATTGGATTGTGGAAGATGTCGTGACGACTGCCGTGGCGAAACAAGATGCACCCCGCCTGCTCTAATCGCGTTACGAGGTCAAGTCGCTTCATGCGTACTCCAGCTCCTCTACTCTCCGGATGCCGGGGACGTTGTCGGAACCAAAGAGATCAAGGAGGTCACGCAGGCTCTCCTTTAGATCCTCAAGACTCTCTCCCTGTGTCCAATGGTCTGGGTAATCATTGAGATAACCGAGGTAACGACCATCCGTTTCCTTCCAGTATGTGAACGCTGCTTTCATTGTTGAAGCATCTCATTTTTGCAGACGATTGGCCAGAAATCTTTTCGTGCCCCGCCGCTCTCAACACCCATACTCCCCGACCGAATATGGAGTGCGGCGAGCTCTCGCCGCTTTGGTCGCCGAGCTCAAGCTCGGCGTCGGAGAATAAGGAATTGTTCAAATAACCAAGTAAGGGTGGGGAGTAAGTCGGGGAGTAAGTGTTCGATGAAGTGTTGGATACAGAACTCTTAATCCTACACTTGATCGTACACTTAAACTCACACTTACTTGGTTACGCTTAAACCACCTGCTTCATCGGACTTTACGTGAACAAGAGCATATCAATGCGCCCCCAGATCACAACGAAAATGCGTTTTCTCAACTTCCTTCACCACCGGCGCAAGGCCGGTGGGATCGCGGCAACAATACCCCTCTTGCTTTCGCACGAGTGGCGCTGTAAAGTGATCACCGTCATGACAACTTCATCCGCTACAGGCCGGACGTTGGCACCGGCCGATGTCCTTAGGGAAACGCAGGCGCTCTGGAAGCAGAACCGATTGCGCTGCGGATGGTTTCTACGTGACGATATGCTCCCCGAAAACCATGACGACCTGGCGCGATGCTTGCGGCTGCTGGAGCGGCACGGGGACCGCGCCACCTTCATCCTGGCCCGGAAATTGCAACGATGCCTCTAACCCCCTACCAGCGCCGCGTATGCCGTCTTCTGGCGGCAGAACGCGTAACCAACGGCGACATGCTCGTCTTCCACGAAGGCACCATCTGCGGTGCCTGGCCCAGGCTTCTCCCCAGCCGTTAGGCATTGCCCCTGTATTTCCCAGGTCTCATCCGCCCTCATGCCCGCCCAGCTCTTGGACCACGCCTTCATGATCGCCATCAACATCCACCATCATTATCGCAACCATCCTGTCCCTTTCTGCGAGTGTGCTCCATTGGTTGATGGCTTTGAACCTGTCGCCGGCCAGCGTCGTTCCGGATTTGATCTCCCGCGGCGCGAGTAACCCGTCCGCTTCCGCGAGCACATCGACTTCACACATGCCAAGGGATGGGTCGGAATGGTGTTCGCTACGGTTACCAGCAGATGCGGACTGCGTATTTTGCGATCTCTGGATCCTTGGTGATCAGTTGGATCTTCTCTACCTGGGCCTGGGCGACCAACATGCGATCAAAGGGGTCGCGGTGATGCAGCGGTAATTGCACGATTTGCATCGAATGGCTCAGGATAACGGGCAGGACCGAGAAGCCGTTTTTGTGCAGATGTTTCCTCACGAAGCCCGTCAGCTCCGCATCCATGGATAATTTCCCTGAGCGGGTCTTGATTGCCATTTCCCATGCGGAGACGACACTGAAGAAGACTTCATTGTTTGCGTCCGAGATTGCATCACGCGCCGTATCGGAAAGTCGATCATCGTTGCCTATCCACCAGAGAAAGGAATGCGTATCGAGCAAGAGTTTCATGATCCCCAGTCTTGCAGTTCTGCTTCCGACAAGGACGCGTCGAAGTCGTCTGTCATACGGAATTCCCCGGCAGCGGATCCCGGCTTTCGCCTTGAAGGATGTGGTGACTGGTAAGGGACTATGCAGACAACGGGATGACCGGCCCGCGCAATGATGACTTCATCGCCCGCCATCGCCCGCTCGATGAGTCGCGATAAGTGCGTTTTCGCCTCGTAAATGTTTTCTGTAATCGTCATGTTGCAATTATTGACCAGACTATCTAGTCTAGTCAATAACTTGTTTATGAACCGGCAAGCCCGCCGCCCGCTGGGGTGGGCGAAAACAGGGTGGTAACTTTTTTGGACGGGAGATCGGTTAAGCGGGTCGGTTAAGTGTATCCGAGTAAGGAGATCGGTTAAGCGGGTCGTTTAAGAGTGCGTTTAAGAGTGGAATTTAGACACTTACTCGCTTTCTTACTCGCCACCCTTAACCGGATACGCTTAACCGGAAAACTTAAACGATTCTGTGTGTAGAGTGAGACAAAATGACCAAGTTATAAACAAGGGACTATAGACAAAAGACAGGCCTTTTTCTAGGAGGGACTTCCGGGGTTCAGCACGGCTGATCGGAAGCCGAAAACCTCGAAGCTTGACGGGGCCGGTCTGGTTTGACAGCCTCCACTGCGCAAGAGCGGGCGTTCCTGCAAAAGACGCCCCCGACGAGATATATGACAACCGGAGGGTAAACCCATGGCTATTCGTGTTCTGAACCGGTTTCCAGGTGCCAATGTCCGCGTGCTGGCGCTTCAGCAGGCACCCAATGCGGAAGTGGTTTTCGCGCCCGATCCGCATGGCGGCCCCGAGGCCCTGTGGTTCAATTTCCGTATCGAGGATTCCGACCCGCCCGTGCCCGTTCCGGAATCGCTGGCCCTGACCCTGCGGTTTTCCGACATTCATCCTGGCGGAGCGAATCCCGACTATTGCCGTCCGGTGATCCGCGAGACCGGCAAGAGCTGGAACCGCCTGCGCACACCGGTCGTGACCATGCTTGACGATGGACAACCCCTGCTGCACTGGACCATTCCCTATCCGACCGCACGGGTCGAACTCGCCTTTTGCCACCCCTATGCACGGGAGGAGCTGGACGTGATGCTGCAGCGCGCAAAGGGGTACTGGCGCGAGGAATCCATCGGGCTGACACCGGGCGGGCGACTGTTGACGCGCCTGGACAACCGGGTCGGCGACAAGGGCAGGGTAACCGCCCCTCCACGCGGACTTTACCTGCTGGCCCGGCAGCAGCCGGGGGAAACCCCGGGATCCTGGATCCTCGACGGCATGCTCGACACCATCTCCCGGGCCAGGCCCGCGAACTGGTGCGTCTGGTGCACGCCCTTCGCCAATCTCGATGGCGTGATCGCTGGCGACCACTGCGGGAATTTCGCGCCAGACCGGGCGTGGACGCAGCCGCCCATGCAATACGAAGTAGCTGTTCTGCAAAGTGATATGGGCCGATGGGCGAAACGCTGTCGCCCGGAATTGGTCGTGGACCTGCAAGCTTCCGGAATCCGCGATAACGACGCCATGCATGTTTCCGTTGCACCGGCGGCACCGGACGCCGAGCGGAACCGGCAGGCGTGGATCAACATCATGCAGCAGGCGCTAGGACCCGAGTTCGCCGCAGAGCCTTTCTCCCGCATGACGGAGAACACACCAAGTGCGGAAACGGCAGGCATGTCGGAATACGTGCATAAAGCCTTCGGGTGCTGCGCGCTGGCGATCCACACCCCTTACACCATCTGCCGGGAAACCCTGATGACCCCGAAACAGTACCGGGAAGCCGGGCGGCGCCTGGCCCAGGCAATCCTAAGCCGGTGGTAGAACTGGAATTGGAAGTTAACGGGGCAGGCCGGTGACTTCCGCGATGATGGCAGGGGCGATGCCCAGAGCCTTCATCCGAAGGGCTATCTCCCGTCGCGCGCTTTCTGCTCTGCCCGTCTCAGCGGTGGTAGCGTACGCCTCGCCGGGCTCGCGAATCCGCGCGGGTTCCTGAGCGGCGTCCAGCGGCTCGATCCGGTATTCGCCGAGGTTGCGGGTTTCGCGCGCGAACTCCACGCCGATCAGGGTGATCCGACGGCCACTATCAAGATACGGCTCGAAATAGCGTTTCGCGCGGATCTGCGCCATGGCCTCGGCGGCAGTGCCGTTGAGCTTGAACTCGAAGATGAAGATGTCGCCAGCGGTCTTGACTACGGCGTCCACCCGGCCGATCTTGGTGCTGACCTCTACCTCGATCATTACGCCGAGCAGGGTGAAGACGGTGAAGAAAATCGTCTGGTAGTATTTCTCGTTATCAATCGTGATCGTGTTGGGTACCTTGGCGAAGAAGATTTTCAGCGTATCGAGCATGTCCTCGATGCGCCCCTCCCGCAGGGCAGCGACGAGCCGCTGCTGGGCCCCGGTGATCTCCTCCGGCGGCAGGTTGGTAAAGCCCTGCGCCAGGCAGCGGTTGAAGGAAATCTCGATCTCGCGGTTGGGGTAGCCGAGCTTGTAGACGAGGGCACCCAGGGGGCCGTCCGCCCCCTTGATCGTCAGGTAGCCCGTCTGCACCAGAAGGGGCAGCGCCGCCAGCTTATCGGGGTCGTAGGTTCCGAAATCGGATTCATCCGCCACCAGCCCGGTCAGGTCGATCGGTCTTTTCCGCAGCAAATCCACAAGGAAGGTCGGCGTGCCGGTCTCGAACCAGTAGTTCTTGAACTCCTGTTCGTAAAAACATTTCATGACCGAAACCGGATTGTAAACCGTCTGGGCATTCTGATGGAACCGGTAGCCGTTGAACCAGCGTCGCAGTTCGTCCAGCGTTTCGGCATCGTTTTTACCGATGGAACCTGCCAGGCGCTTGATGTAGTCCGGGAAGTTTGATTCCAGTTCGGACTGCGTGTAGCCCAGCAGGGTGGCGGAGCGCACGCTCATTGTCAGGTCGGTCAGGTTGTTCAGATCGGAGAAGATCGACACTTTGGCGAACTTGCTCACGCCGGTGATCAGCGCGAAGCGCTGGCTGCTTTCGGTCGTTTTGATCACACCGTAGAATTGCTTGAGCACCTTTTGAATCGCCTTGGCGGTGGGTTCGCCAAGATGGCCGAGCAGGGGCTTGTCGTACTCGTCCACCAAGACGACGACCTTGCCGTCGCGGGCGGCCAGTTGACGTATCAGTTCAATAAACGCGGCGGTGGCGGTGGTTTCTCTGGTCTCGATGTTGTTTTCTCCGGCACTGAAATGGACTTCCCGTAGCAGGTGCGCTTCCAGACCTTCCGGCGTCTGCGCTACAGCCGTGCCCATGTCCAGATGAATGACAGGATACGGCTTCCAGTCGTAATTGGCCGTCGCGAGGAAAAGGCCGTCGAACAGCTCGCGGCGGCCCTGGAAGATAGCCTTGAGAGTACTGATGAGCAGTGATTTTCCGAAACGGCGCGGACGGGCGAGGAAGTACTGCCCCTTGTAGCCGCGGATCAGCTCGTAGATGCCCGGCGTCTTGTCCACATACAGGTAGCCACCGGCGATCAGATCGCAAAACGTATAGACACTTGTGGTTAGCGGTTTCATCGCGGACACTGTATAGCGCCGCGCGTTGCTAGGCAAGAACAAGCACAGAATAGGTGCCCGTTGGAACACCGCTTCCTCATTCTCCCGAATTGCTGCCGAATGCAGGTTAAAGATTGAATTATCAAATCCGGTTGTGCTTGTCTTTTACCGCGGTGTGTATAAGGCTTTGCGCCGATGAACACCGAAAACGATACCATCGCGGCGATAGCCACCGCCCCCGGGGCGGCCGGTATCTCCATTGTCCGGGTTTCCGGGCCGGACGCGCTGGCTATCGCCGACCGGATATTCCG
>CAZGBW010000190.1:0-5768 GCA_964523995.1 uncultured Victivallales bacterium
TTCTTCCAGGGGGATATCTACGGGGTGTCGTGGGAGGACATGTGGATGGGGGCGGGGGCGGCCGGGGTGGTCCTGTCGCTCATTATCCTGTTCTACCGCTATTTCACGATTGTCAGTTTCGACCCGGTCATGGCGGCATCGCTCGGGTTCCCGACGGGGCTGATCCACATCGCGTTGACCGGCATGATCGCGCTGATCTGCGTGGCGGGCATCTCGATGGTGGGGGTGATCATGATCGTGGGCCTGCTGATCACCCCGGCGGCATTGGCGTACATGTTCACCGACCGGCTACCCCGAATGATGGTGCTGGCGGCATTTTTCGGTGTTCTCTCGGTGGTGCTCGGCCTGTATTTCTCGGAGTGGGTCAATGCCTCGGGAGGCGGGGCGATCATGTTCACCGGGTTCCTGCTGTTTCTTGCCGGGCTATTATCGGCCCCTCGCTACGGGGTCCTGGCCAACTGGTGGCGCCGGCGCACGCTGGTGCCGCAGAGCGATATCGAGGATCTGCTCAAGGCCGCCCTTGAGAATCTCGACGTACGCCTGCTGCCGATCCCGGCCGGGCGCATCCGGCGCGGCGTGCGCCGCCTGATCCGTGACGGGCTGGTCCTGGTCATGACCCCGGACGGGTGTCTGCATCTTGCCGAGTCCGGCCAGCGCGAGGCGGCGCATATCGAGCGCTCTCATCAGCTGTGGGAGGGCCATCTGATGAGCCGGGGCATGAAGCCGGAAGACGCCCATGCAGCCGCCGAACGGCTGGAACATCTTCATGACCGCCGGGTGCTTGATGAGTTCGACAACGAGTTGGACCATCCCGGGGCCGATTTTCACGGCAAGCCGATTCCGGGCGAGCAGGAGGCCTGCTCGGAGCAGGAGCCTCCGCTTCGCCTGTCGCTGATGCGGCAGGGCAACCGGGGACGGGTGCTGGAGGGCGGCAAGACGGTGGCGGGACTTCCCCCGGGAACGGCATTCCTGCTACGGGGGCGTGATCTGATGAGCGGCGACTGGATTGTTCATCCGGACGATGGCGAATGCCTGCGCGTCACGCATGACGATGCGGACGAGGTGGCGGTGGACATCTGCGACTGACACGCCGCGCAGCCGTGAGGCGTGAAGACGCCTCCGCGGCTAGAATTCCTTGACGATCGGGCGGTTGAGCATATTCTCGTAGATATCGAAATACTGGCGGGCGGTCTCCTCGTGGTTGAACCGGGCGATGCTCTCGCGCATGATGCGGGCGATCTGCTTTTCCTTGACGGCGGCTGGCTGATGGTAGAAGTCCATGGCCCGGTCCACGGCCCATGCCAAGCCGTTGCTGTCGTAGGTCTCGAACACGAGCCCGTTGCCCCGGTCACGCTCGGTGTCGAGATGGGTGACGGTGTCGTGGAGCCCCCCGGTATCGCGGGCGATGGGAAGGGACCCGTAGATGCTGCTGATCATCTGCGGCAGGCCGCAGGGCTCGAAAAGCGAGGGGATCAGCATGAAGTCCGAGGCGGCGTAGCCGAGACGGGAGAGCGGTTCGGCGAAGTCGCAGACCGCCACGCGGTCGTGGAAATCGTGCCGCTCGACGATATCGTGGAATATCGGCTGGAAGGCACCGTTCGCGACGATGGCGATCTGCAGGTTGTCCTCCCAGTACTGCGAGACCATGCGGTAGAGGATGTCCGCGAAGAGCTGGCAGCCCTTCTGCACAGGGTCCAGCCGGGATGGCCAGAAGAAGATCGGTGCCTTGGGGTCTTTCAGCAGTCCCGTGCGCTGCTGGAAGAGCGCCTTGTTCGCCAGTTTCCCCTCCCGATGGGTTTCCGGCGAGTACTTGACCCCCAGCATCGGATCGGAAGCCGGATTGCAGGCCGGGTCGGGCGCGTTGAGAATGCCGACGGCGCAGCCGTTATTCTGTTTCTGGAGCATTTCGAAGCGGATATTGCCGGGCACGAAGGAATGCTGGCCGCTGCAGACCTCCTGCAGGAAGGTGGGGCTCACGGTGTTGATGAAATGCGCGCCGAAGATACCGCTGGCGAGCAGGTCCACCGGATTGTTGGCGCGGGATTCCTCGTAGTTCCACGGCGGCCGGGTGTAGTAGATGTATTTCCAGAAGCCGGCGGCGTCGATCCCGGCATCCTCGATATGCGAGAGCGTCAGGTTGTAGGTGTGGATATTGTGGACGGTGAAGAGGCTCGGGATCCCGAGGCGCCGGGCGGCGCCGGGAATGAGGCCGGTCATCCAGTCGTTGCAATGGATCAGGTCGGGGTCCACGGACGGGATGATGTTGTTGATGACCTCGCGCTGGAAGGCGAGGGCGACTTTCTTGTTGGTATGCTCGTCGTTGCCGTAGACCGAGCTGCGGTAGTAGAAGCAGCGGTCCTCGGCAAGATGGATGCGTGCCTGGGGCAGCTTGTTCATGTAGGCGCGCAGCTCGTCGCTGATGAGCTGTCCCGCGTCCACATGGAACATGCGGCGGTAATGGGGCAGGGCGACATGCACATCCGCCCCGAGGTCGAACAGCGCCGCCACCAGGGACGAGGATACGTCGGCAAGCCCGCCTGCCTTGGCGCTCAGGCGGTTGGCCATGTTCCCCATGCCTTGCGGCAGATAGGTGATCTCCGGGGTGACAATCAGAATCCGCGGGTTGCGTCGTCGTTTCACGGGGGCCGACATGTTGCGTTTCCTTTCTTGCGTGCTCGGTTCTTGCGTACTGCGTTCTTGCGTGGTCAGTCCTTGCGTGGTCAGTCCTGCGCCCAGGTGGTGAAGCCCGGCATGGCGTGGTTCCATTCGCCACCCATCGGGGTCACGCGGGTGGTGAAGGCGTAACGCCCGGTCTTCTGGCATACCAGCTTGTGCGAATAGCGGTAGCGGCCATCGCCGATCCCCTTGCCGTCGGTGATGATCTCCACCTTGCCGTCCACGATGCGGTTCTCGGAATTGACCTCGCCAAAGAAGACCTCGACATCCACCTCGTCCGGCCGCAGTTCGCCGAGAAACACCTCGGTGGAAATCGTGAAGGTGTCGCCGACATGCAGCTTGCCGAGCTCGGTGTCGCAGCTTGGCTGGGCGATCCGGACGGCGTCCCATGTGGCCAGCAGGCGGTGATGCTGCAGGACCAGCGCATTCGCCTTGGCCGCGTTGTCCTTCAGCAGTTCCTTGTAGGCGGCTGTGGCCTCCTTGTAGTAGCGGTTGTTGTATTCGCCGACCATGCGGTGGCTGGTGAACATGCCGAGTCCCATGCGGATGGAGTTCTTCATCATGGCGACCCACTGGTGCGGCAGATCACCGTCCGGACGGTTGTAGAACAGCGGGATGATCTCGTTTTCCAGCAGGTTGTAGAGCGCCTGGGCCTCGACGGCATCCTGGTAGTTCGCGTCCTCGTAGACCTCCCCGTTGCCGATCGCCCAGCCGCAGTCGTGCGAGTAGCCCTCGCACCACCATCCGTCGAGCGTGCTGGCGTTCAGGCTGCCGTTGACCGCCGCCTTCATGCCGGACGTCCCGCTGGCCTCCATCGGCCGACGCGGGGTGTTCAGCCACACATCCACGCCCTGCACAAGCCGTCGGGCGAGACCCATGTTGTAGTTTTCCAGGAACACGATACGGCGGCGGACTTTCGAGCCGCGCGCGAAATGCACCAGGCGGCGGATCAGCTCCTTGCCGTGCATGTCGGCCGGATGGGCCTTGCCGGCGAAGAGGAACTGGACCGGGCGGTCCTCGTTGGACAGCATCGCCTCGAAGCGCTCGATGTTGTTGAGCAGCAGGGTTCCCCGCTTGTAGGTCGCAAAGCGCCGGGCGAACCCGATCGTGAGCGCGTCGTTGTCCAGGATGGATTTGGCGGTTGCCACCTCGACGCGCGTGGCGTTGCGGGCGACGTACTGCCGTTCCGCATGGGCGCGCGCGGCACGGATCAGGCGCGACCGGCCGACCTCGTGGGCGCGCCAGATCTCCTCGTCGGGAATCTGCATCACCGCGTCGAGCGTCGCCTTGGAACCGGGGTCATTCCGCCACCCCGGGCCGATATAGCGGTCGAAAAGCTCCATGTTCTGGGCGGAAAGCCAGGTGGGGACATGCACGCCGTTGGTGATATGCCCGATCGGGATCTCGTCGAGAGCCCGCTCCCGCCAGAGGTGAGCCCACATGCTGCGGGCGACCTCGCCGTGCAGCCGGCTGACGCCGTTGGCGTATTTCGCCATCCGCAGTCCGAGCACGGTCATCGAGGCCTCGTGCAGCATCTGGGTTCCCGGTGGCTGGGTCAGCGCGATGATGTCGTTGACATTGAGGCCCGAATCCCGCAGCGCGGATTCGAGATGCGGACGGAGCAGGTCGAGCGGGAAGTACTCGTTGCCGGCCGGCACGGGGGTGTGGGTGGTGAACACGCTGCAGCGCGGGACCACTTCCAGCGCCTGCTCGTACGAGAGCCCCTTGGCATGCATGAGGTACTCGATGCGGGCGAGGCAGAGAAACGCGGCGTGGCCCTCGTTGATATGGCAGACGGCGGGCTCGTAGCCCATGGCCAGCAGGGCGCGGAACCCGCCGATGCCGAGCAGCAGCTCCTGGCGGATCCGGTTGCGCTGGTCGCCGCCGTACAACTGGGCGGTAATGCCGCGGAATTCGTGCGGGTTCTCCGGGGTGTTGGCATCCAGCAGGTACAGGGAGATGCGTCCGACATTCAACTTCCAGACCTTGGCCTGCAACGGCCCTTCCGGCAGGTCCACGGTGACGGTCAGCTCCTCCCCGTCGGCGCCGAGGACTTTCTCCATGGGCATGTGGTGCACTGCGTTCTCGGGGTAGGACTCCTGCTGCATCCCGTCATCGTTGAGGAACTGGCGGAAATAGCCCTGGCGGTACATCAGGCCGACGGCTGCGAGCGGGACGGCCATGTCGGAGGCGGACTTGAGATGGTCGCCGGCGAGACCGCCAAGACCGCCGGAGTAGATCCGGACCGTCTCGTGGATGCCGAACTCCAGCGAGAAGTAGGCAATGGCCTGCTTGCTGATATCCACGCGCTTCTTGACGCAGTTTTCCGTGAAACGGGTCTTGACCTTATCCAGATGGGCGAGAAAGGCCTCATCCTCGGCCAGCGCCTCCAGGCGCTTCTGGGGGACGTTGCTGAGCAGCTTGATCGGGTTGAAGTCCGCGATTTTCCACTCGTGCGAATCAATCCGGCGGAACAGGTCGCAGGCGGCGTCATCCCAGCACCACCAGAGGTTGCGCGAGAGTGTCTCGAGAAAGGCCAGTTTTTCGGGAATGGCCGGGCAGACAGTGAATAATTGGATGTTTTTCATGGTAGTTGGTGGAGTCCTCCAGACCGTCCGCTTCAGGGGACCTGCTCGACGGTGATAGCCGGATCAACCTGCTCGCGCAGAATGCGTTCGATGCCCTGTTTGATGGTCATGGTGGCATGCGGGCAGCAGCCGCAGGCGCCCTTTAGCCGCAGCTTGACATCGAGCCCTTCGATCGAGACGACGTCCATATCGCCGCCGTCGGCCTGCAGAAAGCCTCTCATCTCCTCCAGTTTCTCTCGGATTTGCACTTCCATAATCATTTCCTGTCTTGTATATAATTCATGTTGCCGGTCAGGTTTATTCCAAGTCGTATGAATTAACACGGCCACCCCTCAAGTACAAGCATAAAGCGTGTTTAGCCGGCAATTCACAGTATGGGCATTGCCGCCTGAAGGCGGGACTACGAACACCTCGAAAATGGGGCAAAACGTGTTTGTAGTACCGGCTTCAGGGCGTGTTGAAGAATTAGTCTTTCAATAGGTTTTGTTGTTTTTGAGATTATGT
>CAZGBW010000191.1:0-5734 GCA_964523995.1 uncultured Victivallales bacterium
ATCAGCGCTTCGGCGATCTGCACCGCGTTTTGCGCGGCACCCTTGCGGATGTTGTCGCCCGAAACAAACAGGCAAAGCCCGTTTTCCGTGCTGGCATCCTCGCGGATCCGGCCCACCAGGCAGTCATCCCCGCCGTCGACATCCCGCGGCATCGGGTATTGCGCCTTGGCGGTATCATCCACCACACGGACGCCCTTGGTGGCCCCGAGAATCCGGCGGGCCTCCTCGACGCTGATCGGTCGTTCAAACTCCAGGTTCATCGCCACGGAATGCCCGTTCAGCACGGGTACTCGAACACAGGTTGTCGAGACCCTGATCTTGTCATTGCCGAGAATCTTGCGCGTCTCAAAGAGCATTTTCGCCTCTTCGCTGGTGTACCCGGGCATTTCGGCTTTTAATCCGCCGATCTGCGGCAGTACGTTGAGCAGGATCTGGTGCGGATAGGCCTCATGCTTGATCGGAAGCCCGTTGACGTAATCCCTGATCTGCTGCTCAAGCTCGAGGATGGCGTTACGGCCGGTCCCCGAAACCGCCTGGTACGTGGATGCCACCATGCGGCGAAGCCCGGCCGCGCGGTGCAGCGGTCCGGCCGCCATGAGGGAAATGATCGTGCTGCAATTCGGATTGGCTATAAACCCCTCATGCTTGCGGAGCGCATCCGCATTGATTTCCGGAACCACGAGCGGAACCCGCGGATCCATGCGGTAGTCATCGCCGTTATCAATCACCACGGCCCCGCGTTTGACCGCCTCCCAGCCGAAGAGCTTAGATGCCCCCTTGGATCCTTCGGTACCGGCGAAAAACGCGAAATCCAGCCCGTCGAACGCTTCTGGAGTGGCCTCCACAACCTGGAAGACCTCGCCAGCCACCTCCTCTTCACGGGCCGACCTCGCCATGATCCGGATCTCACTGCATGGAAACTTCCTCTGGCGGAGCACTTTCACCATCTCGGTGCCTACAGCACCTATACCGACAATACCGACTTTGTACGTTCTCAATGCATGCCCTCCAAAAACCTTGAAATTGCAACCACAACCTGTATGGTTGCCCGACATGGACTCGAACCATGACAAACAGATCCAGAGTCTGTTGTGCTACCATTACACCATCGGGCACCGATAAGGTCCGCAGTTTCTACGCTATTGCAGCAATTTAGTCAACTCTCATCGGCATTAGCACATAGAGGAAAGGAATATCGCATTTGACCACCGCCGGACTGAGATTATCCGTCAGCTCGATAGAGACCTCGTCGGTCGTCAGGTTCTTGAGAGGATCCATCATGTAATCCGGATTGAATGCAACGGTGATGGCCTTTCCACCGTACTTGATCGGAATGCTCTCTCGCGACTCACCGACATCGGGCGTCAGGGTCAGGATGACCAGTTTATTATCATCAAACGTCAATCGCGTGGCACTGGTCCGGTCGGCAATAATCAGCGATGCCCTGCGCAGAGCCATCAGCAACTGCTCCCGCTCCAGGGTGACACGCTCCTCGCAATGGGCCGGGATGACCTGCCTGAAATTGGGGAATGTCCCGTCAATCAGCTTGGAGGCCAGAATCGTTCCCTCGAACGAAAACACAACCTGGTTTTTCTTCGGGTAGATGCGCAAGCTGCCGGACTCCTTGAGCACATGCATCAATTCGCTCACCGCCTTCGACGGCAGGATCATATCCGCTGCGGATTCTTCCGGATATTCCACTTCGCTTTCCGCCAGTGCCAGGCGGCGTCCATCGGTCGCCACGGCGGTCAGCTTGCCCTCGCGGAAGCTCAGCATCACCCCGTTCAGCACATAGCGGGTTTCGTCTGTCGAGGCGGCATAGGCGGTCTTGCGGAGCATTTCCCGGAATACCCCTTGGTCAATCAAGTAGGAAAACTCGCCCTCCGCGGCAGGAATCACTGGAAAATCATCGGATGGCAGACCGACGATCTTGAAGAACGACGAACCGCTCGTCAGCGACGTCTGGTCCTTGTCATCGCTCTCCATGTCGAGCTTGCCGTCCGGCAGTTCCCGCACGATACCGGACAACCGGCGCACCGGCAGGGTTGTCGCACCGGTCTCCTGGATGTCGCCTTCCACCTTGCAGCGCACACTGACGTCCAGGTCGGTGGTGGTTAGATAAACAGCGTCCTCTTCGACCGTGATCAGGACGTTCGACAGAATCGGCAGCGTGCTGCGAGTGCCCACCACATTCTGCACTGCCTGCAGCCCTGCCGCCAGAGCGGATTTCTCGATACTGAATTTCATCTGCACCTCCACCGGGAACAACCCGTGCCGTTACTGTTGAGAACAATGGTTTACAGTTACTATCCTATTTAAATTAATTATTCAACCTATTATCGCATGTTCATATGTTTATATCCTGTTATTCCATGGGCGTACAAGGCTGTTTCCGCTGTTTTCGGATGTTCACAAACCTGTGGGGATAGAGTGCGCACCAGCAGACAACATCCGCGACGGATGAAAGAGCAAGGGTTATGATCAGGAACTACAGGATTATCAACAGCATTACCCACCATGGAAACAAAGAGCGATGACAGGCATACTTCTGTCTTTTTAATGACACAACGATAGGGTTCTTTTGAGGCGAAAACAGGACGGAAGGGGAGATCAGGCAACGACAGGTTTGCCGAGTTTGCGGGATATTTCATGGACATTACGCTTCAGGTCGGCATCCACATCCATGCGGCTATGTACCGCCCGATGGGCGTGCAGGACCGTGGCGTGGGTCTTCCCGAACATGGCACCGATGTCCGGCAGGGAAGACGCGGTCAGTTCCCGGCACAGGTACATGGCGACCTGGCGGGGCACCGCGATGGAACGGGGCCGCTGGGTGCTGCTCATATCGGCGAGCCGGATATCGAAATGGGCGGCGACAGCCCGCTGGATCGAGGAGATACTGATTTCCTCCTGCTTCTCCTGCTCGAGCGTGTCGCGCAGCAGATGCTGAAGCGCATCCATGGTCAGCGGTTGACGCGTGAGGGATGCGAAGGAAACCGCTCGCACCAGAGCCCCCTCCAGACGCCGTACGTTCGAGCGCACGTTCTGGGCGATAAAGGTGACCAGGGAATCCGCGATCTCCACGTTCATGGAACGCTGCTTGCATCGCAGGATCGCCATGCGGGTTTCGAAATCCGGCTCTTCCAGTTCGGTGACCAGGCCCCATTCGAAGCGCGAGATCAGCCGTTGCTCGAGACCGGAAATCTCCGCGGCCGGCCGGTCGCTCGTCATGATGATCTGCTTGTGCGCGTCAAAAAGCGCGTTGAAGGTGTGGAAGAACTCCTCCTGGATCCGGTCTTTCCCGGCCAGGAAGTGGATATCGTCGATCAGCAGGAGATCCGCCGTGCGATAGCGCTTCCGGAATTCGGGAAGTGCTCTCTTTTGGAGTGCATCAATGTATTCATTCAGCAGCGTCTCGCAGGTCAGGTAGCAGATATTGCGGGCTTTGCCGTTGGCCAGCACGGTGTGGCCGATCGCCTGCATGAGATGCGTCTTGCCGAGTCCGGTGCCGCCGTAGATGAAAAGAGGGTTGTAGGCCCGGGCCGGCGCATCGGCGACGGCGATGGCGGCCGCATGCGAGAAACTGTTGGAAGGCCCGACGACGAAGGAGTCCATGGTGAACTTCGGGTTCAGGGAGGGTTTGAAATCCGGCTTACGGGTGGAGAGCCGTTCCTGGATCGTCATCTTCTCTTTCGGGGGGACCACCGCCAGCTCCTCGTAGGTCTGCTGCTTGACGGTGAAGACGATCGTGTATTCCGTATCGGTGACGGCGCGAAGCGCCTTCTCGATCAGCGGTAGATAATTCTCCTCGAGCCAGGACTGGTAGAAATCGTTATCCACTCCAAGGGTGATGGTGTCGCCGGTCAGCTCGAGCGCATCAATGACGGAAATCCAGCGGGAGTAGACATCGTGGTGTAGTGCGGACTGAAGGTGGGAACAAGCCTTGCTCCACAGCGCGCTGGCGGACAATGATTCCACGGGGGACACTCCTTCGGGGTTAAAAAACAGGTCGCGGCAACCGGGCCATAGTTAGCTGTTCGCGCTCGTGAAACAAGAAAAAAAGAAAGAAACCTGTGAACAGGTTATAAACAGCTTGTCTTAACTCATTCCTAATCGGTAATTTGCGCTGTTTTAACGTGGATCTTATGCCGCGAGAAAACACAAAGGGCGCGGATTTTTTTCAGGCGCTGCGGCAATTCTACGCATCGGTTGCGTCCGGATATCGGTTTGAGCGCCGCTGGTGACAAGCGGGACGAATTGATATAAAGCGCTACATGTAAATGTGTTGCATTGTCAGCATCGAGTGGGTTGTGGAATAAGCGCGTCAGATGGGCACACACGATGCGCGCGAAACGGGCGGTCCTGTTCCGCGCTTGTGCAAACAGGCCTGACAAGGGTATTGTTACGCGATCTGACATGAATCCGGACGGTGCCCATGCCGCGATCTGGAACGGAAAGGATGACCGATGGGGAACGCATTAACAACACCGCGTGTACTGGCTGGCGATTCGTTATCGCACCCGGATCTTCTTTATGCAACCGGTTTTATGGCGCCGGATCCGATCGTGTATATGCAGCGCGGGCGCCGCAAGGTCCTGATCGTGTCCTCGCTGGAATGGGGCCGGGCCCGGCAGGACACCGAAGGGCGCGGGATCAGCGTGCTGACCCCCCAGCATCTCGGTCTGGAAGGGGAGCGGCGGCGTGACCTCGCGGCATGGATCAAGGCGGCATTAATCCCCTTCGGCGTCAGCGGTATCGCGGTGCCGTCGGATTTCCCGTTCGGCCTTGTGTGCCGGCTCAGGAGACAGCGAATCGCGGTGACCTTGCTCGACGGGGATGCGTTTCCGCAGCGGCGGGTGAAGAGCGAGGGCGAGATTGCATGCATACGCCAGTCGCAGAGGGCGGCGGTGATCGCCATGCGGGCGGCCTGCGCGATGATTGCCGAGACAACGGTGGACCCTGCCGGGCGCTTGCGCGCCGGGTCTGTCGTGCTGACATCGGAGGCGGTGCAGCGCCGTATTGCCGAAGTGCTCCTGCGGCAGGACTGCCACAGCGGGGAGACCATCGTGGCAGGCGGGGCACAGGGGGCCGACCCGCATGAGCGCGGCCATGGCCCGCTGAAGGCGCACGAGCCGGTCGTGATTGATATCTTCCCGCGGCACCAGCGGCACGGCTATTGGGGCGACATCACCCGCACGGTGGTGAAGGGAGAGCCGTCGGCAGTGCTTCGGCGCATGTATGGGGCGGTCAAGTCCGCGCAGGCGGCCGCGTTGAAAACGGTGGGCCCCGGTGTCAGCGGGAAGCGTGTGCACCAGGCGGCGGTGGTGGTCCTTGAGAAAGCCGGCTTCAAGACGGAGCGGCGGGAGGATGGCTTCACGGGGTTCATCCACAGCACGGGACATGGCGTCGGGCTGGCCATCCACGAAGCGCCATCGCTGGGCGGGGTGGATTGCCGGCTGCGCGAAGGCGACGTGGTCACCGTGGAGCCGGGGCTTTACTATCCGGAGCACGGAGGTATCCGGATCGAGGATACCGTGGTGGTCACCCGCGGCGGCTGGCGATACCTGGCGCCCTGCGAGAAGCGCTTCGTACTGCCGTAGGCGCTCTCAGCCGCTGGCGGTGCAGTCAGAGGAACCGCAAGGCGGGATCCGGCGGATATCGGCGCCGAGGCGGTGCAGTTCGCGGTCCACATGCTCATAGCCCCGGTCTATCACCTCCGCGTTGCCGATGCGGC
>CAZGBW010000192.1:0-5658 GCA_964523995.1 uncultured Victivallales bacterium
ACGTTTGGCCTGACGCTGGACCAGTCCCTCTTCGTGACACTGGAAGAGCAGGCCCGCTGGCTCATTACCCAGTCGCCGGAACGGAAAGGCGGTATTCCCAACTATTGGCGCTTTGTTGACCCACGACCGCTGCTGGCGGTCAACCCTGCCGCCGTGAACATGATCCACTAAGCCATGAACATCAAAACAAAATTGAAACTCGGCACCGGGATTGCTGTCGTGGTCGCTGGACTGGTCGGCATCGTGCTGTTCGCCACCTTCAACCGGGTGCATGCGATGGTAAGGCAGTTCCGCCAAATGGATGGAATCGTCAAGTCGGTCTTCGAGTTGAAAATCATCACCATCGACGATCAGCAGGCGGAACTCGCGCGGGCACGGGACCAATGGCAGTCCAAATACGAGACGCTGCTCCGGGACTTGAACACGTTGAATACCCGGACCGGCGAACAGCGCACCATCCGCCAGCGCATGCTGAGTGATCTCACCGCACTGCGCGGAACCGTCGAGGTCCTGCGCGAGCTGCCCGGGTCGGCAGGCGGGACAGGCGATGATGACATGGTCACCGCCACGCGGCGCAGGCTGACCGTGAAATTGGACAGCAGCCTGCTCAATCTGATGGCCGAGAGCTACCAGCTCCGGGGAACGACCTATGCCGCCCTGGTCGCCTGGCAGCAGATCGCCACCGCGATCGTGACGCTTTCCGTGCTGGCGATGATGGCGCTCATCGCCGGCATGGGGGGGATGGTGATCCGGACGGCCATCCGCCCGCTGCTCTGGCTCGGGCAGGCCACCGAGATCATCGGCGCGGGCGATCTGGACCACCGCACGGGCATGACTGCCGAGAACGAGGTCGGAAAGCTTTCCCGCTCGTTTGATGCCATGCTTGACCGGCTCAACACCGTGATGGCCAGCCGCGACGCGCTGGACTGCGAAGTGCGGCAGCGGGAGATGGCGGAAGAGCATCTGAAAAAGTCACTGGAGGAGCTTGAGCGTTCCAACAGGGAGCTCGAGGAGTTTGCCTATGTGGCCTCGCATGATCTGCAGGAACCGCTGCGCAAGATATCCGCCTTCAGCAGCCTGCTCGTCCAGGAGTGCTCACCGTCGGTCAGCGCGGACGGGCGCGAGTATCTGGATCATATCCTGGGAGCCGTCAAGCGCATGCAACTGCTCATCAGCGATCTCCTGCAGCTCTCACGCATCTCGACGCGCGCCAGGACCTTCTCGCCCGTGGATTTGAATGCAACGCTGCGGGAGGTCCTGGAGGATCTCGATTCCCGGTTGCGCGACTCGGGCGGGACGGTGGCCGTCGAGACACTGCCCGTGCTGGACGCGGATGCAACCCAGATGCGCCAGCTCTTCCAGAACCTGGTCGCCAACGCGCTCAAGTTCCGCAAGCCCGGCGAAGCGCCCGCCGTACGGGTCCGGCTTCTGGAGTCCGACGATCAGAACAACCGCGTGGTTCTCGGTGTTGACGATAACGGCATCGGCTTCGAACCGCGGTTTGCGGAGCGGATCTTCGGCCTGTTCCAGCGACTGCACGGACGGCTGGAGTACGAAGGCACCGGGATCGGCCTGGCGGTCTGCCGCCGCATCGTGGAAAGGCACAAAGGGCATATCACGGCCGAAGGACGGCCTGGCGACGGAGCGTCATTCCGTATTGAACTACCCCTGCGGCAACTCAACCTGAAAGAAGGAGTCGAGACATGAACGAACGATGCGCCATGATCCAGCTGCTGATGGCGGAAGATGATCCCGAGGACCAGATGCTGGTACGGAAGGCATTCGCCCAGGCCCATCTGGCGAATGAACTGACGATTGTGAGCAACGGCGAGGAGTTGATGGATTACCTCAACCGCCGGCCGCCATACCAGGAGGCCCCCCGCCCGGATCTGCTCCTGCTGGATCTCAACATGCCCCGCAAGGACGGCCGCGAGGCCCTGCATGAAATCAAATCCGACCCGCATCTGCGCACGATTCCCGTCATCGTGCTCACAACCTCCTCCGCGGACGATGACATCCTGCGGTCCTACGATCTCGGCGTCAACTCGTACATCGAGAAACCCGTCACGTTCCCCAAGCTTGTTGAACTGGTCAGCGAACTGGGCAAGTACTGGTTCAAGATCGTGAAACTTCCGCCGCGGGGCGAGTAACCCCCCATTGAAGGAACGGTCCATGGAAACGCTTATCAACGTCCTGATGATCGAAGATGACGACGAGGATTTCCTGATTGCGCGCAGCCTTCTCGTGTCGGCCGCCCCGAACCGCTTCCAACTGGAGCGGCGGGGCAGCCTGAAGGAAGGGTTGTCCGCCATCGGGCTGACCACCGAGGCGGTCCTGCTGGACCTGTCGCTGCCGGATTCCCTGGGATGGGACACCTTCGTACGCGTGCGCGAGCGCGCCCCGCACATCCCCGTCATTCTCCTGACCGGTCTCGATGACGAGAGGCTCGGCGCGCAGGCCGTGCACGGAGGCGCGCAGGATTACCTGATCAAGGGGCAGTTCGACGGACGACTGCTGTCGCGCTCAATCCTCTACGCGATCGAGCGCAAGACCGCCGAGGAACGCCTTGAGCATCTGGCCGACGAGCTGGGGGCCGCCAATGCCATTATGGCCGCCGATCTCGCCATGGCCCGCGAGGTGCAGCAGGCACTGGTTCCGCGGCAGCCCCCCCTGCTGCCCGATGGCAGCCGGATCGCCGCGCTGCGGATGGGCATGCTCTACCGGCCCTGCAACTCGCTGGGCGGGGACTTCTTCTCCCTGCTGCCCGTGTCGGGAACCGCGATCGGCGTGGCGCTGTTCGACGTGGTGGGTCATGGCGTACGCTCGGCGCTGATCACGGCCGTGCTGCGCGGCCTGGTCGAGGAGGTCAAATCGTCCGCACACGCCCCGGGACTCTTTCTTACACAGATCAACAGGGCTTTCCGGGCGGTTCTGAACATGCCCGACCGCGAGCTCCTGGTCACCGCCGCCTGCGTGTTCCTCGATCTGCGCACCGGCACGCTGCGGGGTGCCAACGCGGGACACCCCCCGCCCCTGCGCATCACGCCCTCCGGCTCCGCCGAATGGCTGCCCCTGCATCCGGGGACGATCGGTCCCGCACTGGGATTCGATGCGGCCTTCGAGTACCGGACTGTCGACTATTCCCTTGGCGTCGGGGACCGGCTGCTGCTGTACACGGACGGCGTTTACGAATTGTGTGCGCCAAACGGGGAGGAATACGGGCGCGACCGGCTTCTCACGACAGCTGCCGAGGCGGGCCGGACTCCTGTCGAGGACCTGCCCGGCCATATTCTTGCCAGCATGGAGCGGTTCCTCGGTGATGGCGAATTCGAGGACGACGTGTGCATCGTCAGCCTCGAGCGCGGCCCCTTGCAGGAAAGGCTGGTCGCCACATGACACCGCCAAGGATCCATGTTCGCGTCCAGGACGCAACCGCCACGGTCTGCATCCGCGGGAGGGCCACCTGCCTGCTGGGCCCCTGCCTGCGCGAGTTCATCCTCCAGAGCGAAGCCGGCGGGGTGCGGCGTTTTGAAATCGGGCTGGAGGAATGCGAGTACATGGACAGCACCGTGCTCGGCATCCTGGCGATGCTGGCGATGGGACAGCGCACCAGCCGCTGGAGCGTGGAACTCCTCAACACGCCAGCGCGGGTTCTCGATCAATTGACCGAGCTGGGCCTGCGCCCCTTCTTTCCGCGTTCGGAGCGGACCCTGCCACCCGTGGAAACGACCATGACCGTGCTACAGCCATCCGCCGCCGCCGATCTGGCGGGAACCATGCGCGAAGCCCATGTAACGCTCGGGCAGATTGATCCGGCCAACCAGGCGCGATTCGCCGGTGTCCTTGAGGCCCTGGACGGCAAAAAGGCACTTGACATGCAGAGCAATAAATCCAAACACGACCGACAGATTGACGAACTGTAAGTATTTATTCAAACGTAATCTGTAATCGGTCAAAGAGGCTCCCGAAAAGATTGAAAAACCATTCCGGTCCCATTATGATGCCGCGGCTGTTCAAATCGTGATCCCTAGCGCCCGTAGCTCAGTTGGACAGAGCACCAGGCTTCGAACCTGGGAGTCGGGAGTTCGAACCTCTCCGGGCGCGCCACCTTGAAATCGTGTGAAACCCTAGTACTAGGTGCCGGGGCACATCTCAACAAATAACAATTGCGCGCGAGGGTGATATGTGACCCCGATGACGGCCCGGTGTCATGGTTAGCACCGTAGACGATCACGCTGTCCGGGGCCAGCGAAAACCTTTTTTCTGTTGCGTTCGGGGGAGGGAAAGTTACACTCACGTCAATGGTAGCGCCACGGTGAAGCGACCTGAGTAGTTACACGACAGGAAACTCGGAAAGGGCGTTTCAACATGAATACGAAACTATCATCTGCGCAGATTGAGTCTTACCAACGGGATGGATTTGTGTTACACCGCAATTTCCTGAACCAGCAGGAAGTCGACGAACTTAAATCCGCCGTGTTGGAGGCCGTCTCCAGCATGGGCCGCAGGAAGGTTGCAGGCCGGGATGCAGAGGGTGAAGCTGGCGATGGGTATTACGACAATGTGTTTACCCAGCGCCTGAATCTATGGTTGATCAACGACACCGTGAAATCCTATATGCTGGATATGGAACTGGGTAATATGCTCCAGGCTCTGGAGGGTACATCCTTCAGGGTCTGGCACGACCAGGCCCTGATAAAGGAGCCATTTGGCAACCCCACGTCCTGGCACCTTGACAACCCCTACTGGTCCTTCTATTCAAAGAATGCCATCTCAATCTGGATTGCTCTTGAACCGGCAACACTGGAAAATGGGTGCATGTGGTTCATCCCCGGCACCCACCGACTGGCACGGTTTGAAAATGTCGGCATCGGTCAAAACCTTGGCGGCCTCTTCAAGGTTTATCCGGAGATGGCTAAGACCGATCCGGTAGCCGTACCCATGCTACCAGGCGATTGCAGTTTTCATAACGGCTTGACCGCGCATGGGGCCGGGGCCAATATGACCCGCGGCCGCCGCATCGCCATGACCTGTGCCTACATGCCCGAGGGCAGTGTTTTCAACGGTCAGAGAAATATATTGCCTGAGCCATACTTCAAGAGCCTGGCAATCGGCGACAAACTGGAAAATGACGACTGGAATCCGCGACTGTATAGCTGATCGGCGTAACCGGATGGAGGCATCGGGGTCTCAACAAATAAGTCCGCTGAAAAACAGCTAGCCCGCCCGCTGAACCCGATTCGACTCTGTTGGCGATGTTCACACAGTGTGACGGTATTCGCAAAGCTGTACGCCGCCAGGCAGAGTTCTTCGTGTTTTTCGCCCAGACGATTTTCCCCTTGCTTGATTCTTGCCGCGTCACTACTCAGGTCGCATGGTTCAGGGTATCAGGGTTCAGGAAATTCGAAGAGGAAAGCGGGCAAGAGAAGGGGTACTGGCATCCTGGATGTGCGATTCTTTCCTGTTTTTCCCGAACCCTGAACCCTGAACCCTGAAGTGCTTCACGTTCGGCTTGTGAAGATACCTTGCCCCCGGTAGTATTGCGCCTATGATAAACAGTGAAATGCATGATTATCCCCTGAGCGGGTTCGGTCGCCTGTTGAGGGCATTGAAGGTTGGCTTTTTAGCCTTCTGTATCTTTCTGGTCTTCACGGGGCT
>CAZGBW010000193.1:0-5629 GCA_964523995.1 uncultured Victivallales bacterium
CCGGGCTCGCCCCAGATCACGGGACCGGTCTGCCAGGTGACCGCGTGGCCGTCCCTCCCGACATATTTTCCGCTGCTCTCCATGTCCATTTGTTGAAGATGCGCGGCAAACCGGTGCAGATACTGATCGTAGGGAAGCACGGCATGCGTCTGCGCACCCAGGAAGTTGTTATACCAGACGCCCAGCAGCCCGAGCAGTACTGGCATATTCCGCTCGATCGGTGCTTCCGCGAAATGCCGGTCCATCTGGTAGAAACCGTCCAGCATCCGACCGAAGTTTTCGGCCCCAATGGACACCATCAGGGGTAAACCAATCGCTGAACACAACGAATAGCGGCCGCCGACCCAGTCCCAGAAACCGAACATATTTGCGGTATCAATCCCGAATGCCGCCACGGCCTTTGCATTCGTCGAGACCGCCACAAAGTGCTTTGCCACCGCCGCCTCATCATGCAACGCCTCCAGAAGCCAGGCTCGAGCCGTATTGGCATTGGTCATGGTCTCCTGCGTGGTAAACGTTTTTGAGGCCACGATAAAGAGGGTCTCGTCCGGTGAAAGTTCTCGCGTTGTCTCCGCGAAGTGTGTCCCGTCCACATTCGAGACAAACAGCACCCGAAGATCGCGCATCGAGTAGGGTTTAAGGGCCTCGGTCGCCATCGCGGGTCCGAGATCTGATCCACCGATGCCGATGTTGACGACATTCCGGATTCGCTTTCCGGTAAATCCCTTCCACTCTCCGGACCGCACCGACTCACTGAAGCGTCCCATCCGTGCGAGCACCTCGTTGATTTCCGGCATCACATCGCTGCCATCCACCACGACAGGCGCATTGCCGCGGTTACGCAGCGCGGTATGCAGCACCGCGCGATTCTCCGTCACATTGATCCGCTCGCCGGTAAACATCCGGACGGCTGCCGCCTCGACCCCGCGCGCCTTCGCTAGGGCCATCAAGAGCCGGAGCGTCGTGTCCGTCACCCGGTTCTTGGAATAATCCAGGAACAGCCCGGCGGCCTCCAGCGTCATGCGTTCGCCACGCGTCTTGTCGTCCGTGAACAGAGTCCGCAGATGCACCGCGTTCATTTCCGCTGCATGCGCCGTCAACGCCCGCCACTCCGGCAGATCCAACACTTGATTCTGACTGCTAAGCGTATTCATGGGAACCCCTCTCTTAAAGTTTCGCGAAACCGTGACACGTTACCGTGTTCATGCGCCCCTGTCGATTAAATCGCGGCTGGCGCGGCCCCTTTGAGCATCATCGGGAGCCCGCACACCACGAGGGCGACCTCATCGGCAACTGCAGCAACCCGCTGGTTCATGATCCCCGCCATGTCGCGATAGGAACGCGTCAGCGGATCGCCAGGAATGATTCCCAGTCCCACCTCGTTCGTTACCAGGATGACATCCAGCGGCGGATCGGCCAGCAGCTTGAGCAACTGCTCCAGCGCGCGGGGCGTTTGATCGGCAACGCTTCCATGATGGTGCATCAGATTGCCAAGCCAGACGGTCAGGCAGTCCACCACCGCGACATCCGCACGGCCCGCCAGACTGGTGATCGCCTCCGCCAGCGCCAGGGGGGCCTCCACCGTCAGGTAACGTCCGCCGCGTTCCTCCCGGTGCTTGTCAATCCGAAGCCGCATCTCGTCATCGAAAGCCTCGGCCGTCGCCACGAACCCCTTCCTCGCATACGCGTCCGCCCGCTGTAGCGCATAGCGGCTCTTGCCACTCCGCCCGCCCCCCGTCACCAGCAGCACCTTATGCTTCATACGCCTCCAATACCGTCATGGACTCCCGGAAGTCCGTTTCATTGAAAACCTCCACCGTCATCACCCGGTAATCGTCGCCCCCGGCCATCGCCTGCACCGCCGCCTTGAGCAGCACAGGATCCAGATGCCGCAGGGACTGATGGTCCCGTCCGTCGTTGACACCATGAATGTGCATCAGGTGCAGGCGATCACGGTATTTCACCAGATGCGACTGGATATCGTAACCTCCAAGCAGCAGATGCCCGATATCAAGACAGACGCCCAGGTCATGATGCTCAAGCAACGCATCCACCACATCAAACCGGTACGCCAAGGTCTCGACACAGAGCCGACGGGATGCCGGCACGGCTCCAGTCAGGACCGCCAGCGAGGCATCGCAGGCGGATTGCCATGCGCCGATATCCGCCGCCGGGCGTTCCCCGCGATCCTCCGGATCCGCCGGTGCCAGATGCAGCGCATAGGTCATCACCTCCAGCGGTTGGCATAACGCGATGATCCGCCTGCATTTTTCCACCGATTCCAGACGCACCCGCGCCTCGCGGGCCCCCAGGTAGACGTCCAGCGGGAAATGAACGGTGTAGGTCAGGCCCTCACCACGCCCGATGGCCGCCAGTTCGCGGACCACGGACGGGGTTGGCAGATTCGAGATCGCGTCGGACTCGAAGAGGATCAACTGCACATCGTCCACCTGCCCCGCCAGGAAACGAATATTCGGCAGGATATCATCCGGGATGATGTAGGAGGTCGTCCCCAGCCGGACCGGGAAGCGACGGTTCAACGCACCGGTCTCCCGTATTCCCAGGCCCCTAGACAAACATTCGTCGTGAAGAGATACGAGACCCGCTCGACATGGCCGTCGCAGAAGATCACGTTCCCCATACCGGTATTCCGTCCCGGCCTGCGCCCGTGCAGCTCGCCGATAAACTCCAACCCATCCTCGATACTTCCGTCAAGGTTGCGGGAAAACCGCTTGTAGTAGGTCGTGCCAGCTGTCGCTGGAACCGGATCTGGATCCGTTACCGCGAGACCGGTATTTGAAAGATGCCTGGCCGGTACCAGTCCCATGTCACCAAATCCCTGATCCGCGAAAAGGATCATTCGGGAAAGTCCATCAATATCCTGGTAGCGGACTTCGCTGAGCCGGTTGTTCATGCCGTAACTGCGTGTCACTCTGGACTGCACATTAGCGGATGAGTACAAACGCCTCGCCTCAAGCAGCATGGACGGGCACACGTACACCGGTTCATCACCGGCATCACCAAGGTAGGGGAAAAGCGTTCCATTGCGGATACAGGCGGTCCCGTTGGTACCACCGAATTCCCACCAGTAGGAAATCATGTTTACCGTATTCATCTGGGACGAGGCCACCCAACCATTGACCCAGCCGGATGCGGTCCACGGCCCGCTGGCCTGCCGCCGGCTCCAGACCTGCGCACTGGCGGAATGCGGCAGGTAACCGCCGCTGTTGGAAATATAGGACATCACCGCCGTATGTAACTGCCGCAGGTTGCTGGCGCACTTCGCCTCGCGCCCGCGTTCCTGCACACGGGAGAACATCGGAAACAGAAGTGCCGACAGGATGCCGATAATGACAATCACGACCAGCAGTTCCAGCAGGGTAAACCCGAATCGATTCATTTTCATGACACCCAATGTAATTTGACCCTGTGCGCTTGTACAGAAAAAGATAGCCGGATCAGAAAGCTTGCCATCCGGACGGGCGACGCGTAGTTTCTGCCCATGTCCTTCACCCTTGCCGTTGAATCATCCTCCGTGGAACCGTCCGTTGCGCTGCTGGACGGAGGGGACCCTGTTGCCGTCCGCCACTGGACGGCGTCCAGGGGCGAGACAGGCCGGCTGATCGCCGAAATCCGGGCCCTGTTGCATGCTGGCGGAATCCCGCCGGATGCCATCGCCCTTTATGCGGTCGGACTGGGCCCCGGCGGTTTTACCGGGCTGCGCACTGCCGTCGCGACCGTGCAGGCCATGGCGTTGCCGTCCCGGACGCCGGTGATCGGGATCTGCAGTGCCGATGCCACCGCTCTCGCCATCCGCCGCGAGCACGGCAGCGAGGCCCCCGTCCTGATCATCGGCGATGCCCGCCGCGACCGCCTCTGGAGCATCCCGTTCCCGCGATCCGATGAGGAATCCAGCATCCCGGAACCGCGCTTGACCCCCGTCGCGGATGCCGCCCCGCTGCTGGACACCCCCGGACTGGTCATCGCCACAGCGGACTGGTCCCGCATCGGTCCCGTCCTGGAACCGATCACACCGCCATCCGCAAGGCTGATCCGCATGAACTGCATCCCGGAGGCGGCCGACGTCGGCAGGTTGGCTTTACTTCGCTTCCAGAATGGGACCGGGACCAACCCCGTCGCCCCCATCTACGTCCACCCGCCCGTCTTTAGTGCACCGACCTTTACTGAATGTGCAGGACACCCGCCTTCAACGACACCATAACGGGCGTTTCCGGTGTGATGGCACCGGAAACGATAAGCCGGGCAATCGGGGTTTCAAGGAACCTCTGCATGAACCGCTTTAACGGGCGCGCCCCGTAAACCGGGTCGAACCCCTCCTTCGCGATATAGGCACGGGCCTCCGGAAGGATCACCAGCGTCAGGTTCTGCGCCGCCATCCGTCCGGCCAGTTCCGCCGCCAGGAGCTCGACAATCCGCTCGATCTCACCGAGCAGCAATGGTTTGAACAGGACCACATCGTCAACCCGATTCATGAATTCCGGACGGAACTGCCCCTTCAGCAGCTGCAGGACCTCCTCGCGCACGGACGCTTTCAGGTTCCCGTCGTGATCAATCCCCTCCAGCAGCAGCGTGGATCCCAGATTGCTGGTCATGATCACGATCGTGTTCTTGAAGTTGACCGTCCTGCCCTGGTTATCGGTCAACCGCCCATCCTCAAGGATCTGGAGGAGCATGTTGAACACATCGGGATGCGCCTTCTCGATCTCATCCAGAAGCACTACGCTGTAAGGCTTGCGCCGGACCGCCTCGGTCAGCTGCCCTCCCTCCTCATAGCCGACATACCCGGGCGGTGCACCGACCAGACGCGAGACGGAATGCTTCTCCATGTACTCGCTCATGTCAATCCGCACCATGCTTTCCTCGGTGTCGAACAGTGCGGAGGCCAGCGCCCGGGCCAGCTCGGTCTTTCCCACACCCGTGGGCCCCAGGAACAGGAACGATCCGATCGGACGATTCGGGTTCTTGATCCCCGCCCGCGCCCGCAGCACCGCGTCCGCCACCGCCTGGACGGCCTCGTCCTGCCCGATGACGCGTTCATGCAGCACCCTGTCCAGATGCATCAGCTTCTGCCGCTCGCCTTCCATCAGGCGGGTCAGCGGGACGCCGCTCCAGCGCGACACCACCTCGGCGATTTCATCCTCGGTCACCTCCTCGCGCAGCAGCGCCGGCCCGCTCCGGTCGCCCTTGATCTCCGCCTCCTGCATAGCCAGCGTCTTCTCCAGCTTGGGAATGGTCCCGTGCCGAAGCTGCGCCACTTTTTCCAGGTCGTAGCGACGCTCGGCCTCATCGGCATCCTGACGCGCTTTCTCGAGGGTCCCCCGCAACGTCCGGACCGCTTCAATCGCCTGTTTTTCCTTCTCCCACTGCGCCCGCATCGCATCGGCCTCGGCCCGGCTGTCCGCCAATTCCTTGCGCAACGCCTGCAGCCGGTCGGCACTGGCCTTGTCCTTCTCCTTCTTCAGCGCCGTCTCCTCGATCTCCAGCCGCATCACCTTGCGGCTGATCTCATCCAGCGCGCCCGGCAGGGAATCGATCTCGGTACGGATCGAGGCGCAGGCCTCATCCATCAGGTCAATCGCCTTGTCCGGCAGGAACCGGTCGCTGATAT
>CAZGBW010000194.1:0-1459 GCA_964523995.1 uncultured Victivallales bacterium
GCCAGGAACCAGTTCCACCAGCGCACGGCCTCGCCGTGGCGGAACACGATGTCCTTGGAGTCAAACGGGTAGGTGCAGAAGTCGAGCTTCATCCCCGTGAACCCCCACTTCACAAAAATCGTCTCCAGGACAAACTCCACGAAATCGCGCGCCTCCTTGACGGAGAAATCCAGCGCGGCCTTGCGGTGCGGCCCGGAGTCCATGCTCCAGCTCCCGCCGTTGCGGTCGAGGCAACACCATTCCGGATGTTCGGTCACGAGCCGGTTGAGACGGCCCATGGCGGGACTCCACCAGAGCGACGGCATCAGCCCGTGCGAGCGGATCATGTCCGCCACCGCCTTCATGCCGTTCGGAAAGCGGAGCGGGTCGATGTTGGCGTCCGGGTCCGGATAGAACTTGCCCATGTCGTAGGTGGGCGTGTTCTCCTTGAGCTGGTAGCCGTCGTCGATCAGGAAATGCTTCACGCCCGGCAGATTCTTGGCGATGAACGCGCACTGCCCGCGCAGGATTTCCTCGCTGATGTCGGCCATGAACCCGTAGTTCCAGGTGCAGTACAGGGCATCGTGCAGCAGCGGCGAGGTCCCGCCGTGCAGCGTCTCCCGACGCCCTAGCACGGCCAGGTAGCCGTCGTGGAGATCCTCCAGGTCCGTGTCGGGCAGGATCTGGTAGAACAAATGACTGAGCACGACCTCGGCGCCCGGCTCCAGCAGCAGCGGCTGCTTCCGCGGATCGCGCGCGATGGCCGCGTATTCCGCGAAGATGGATTCCCCGATGGCCGCGCCCCCGCTCAGACCGGTCGCATCCGGGCTGGAATCCCCCACCACGTCGCGTTCGGCGTTGAGCAGCCACATCGGCGTGAACCGCTCGTACTGCAGCGAGGCCTCCAGCAGGAAGTGCCTCGCGCCCCCGTCGCAGACGGCCAGCGCCGGGAACGGGTGCCCTTCGGCGTCGCCGATGACCCTCGCGTAGCGCGGCAGCGGGCAGACGTACGGGCCGATGCTCCAGCCTGTGCGATAACGACCCTCGCGCAGGTTGCTGACATGCACGCAACGCAGGCCGTTGCCGGAGAGCCCCCGCAGCATGACGGCGCTGTCCGCCCCTTCGCTGACGGTGCGCACCTCGTCGATCGCTACCGGCTGCCGCCCCGTGTTACGGAAGACCCGCTCGACGGTCAGAGACTCCGGATCGTGCAGTCGGCGGATGCGGACCTGCTCCTCCACGGGAAACGGCCCGTAGTCGAGGAGCAAATCAAACCCGACCTCCCCGATCCGCTCCACCTTCCGGGGCGTCGCCGCGCACACCGTCCCCTGGATAGCGGCCCGGAACCCGAGATTGACCCATCCGCTCGTCCCGGCGGCATCGAGATAGGAGAACCGTCCATCATCCCCCACCCGCAGCGTTGGCCCGCCCGGCTGGCTGTTGTCCATGTTGCATGTCTTTTTCATAGGTTATTAACTTC
>CAZGBW010000194.1:1559-5628 GCA_964523995.1 uncultured Victivallales bacterium
GACGATAGCGGCGACGAGATTGGTGGACGAGTGAAATCCCCTACTCGTTATCCGCTCTCGTCGCCCGTTCTCGTTAACCGATTCCTGTCTACCGTGGCTCCACCTGTCGTTGGTTCCCCTACAGCCGGAAGTCGAGGTGCGCCGGCGGCGGGCATTCCTTGCGGACCCGTTCCCGCAGGGTCTCGTCGATGGGGATGCCTTCGTCGCGGGCGATCAGTTTCTCCTGGTAGGCGAACCAGGCCTTGACGCTGATCGTCTCGCCTTCGCGCACTTCGGCCAGCTCGAACGGTTCGCGCAGGATGCGGCCCGCGCGGTCGAGATCGTCAATCGCGATGGCGGCAATGGCCTCGTAGATTTTGATGTGCCCATGCCCGCGGATGCCGGCCGGCAGTGTGGAGACAATCGCAAGCCACTGGCGGGCGCAGCCCGCCTCGACGAGGCTGTGGCCACATTCGATGACCAGGCGCAGGTTGTCCGGGGCCAGCTCGAGCGCCCGGGGATAGACGGCGGCGGCATCGGCATACTGCTTCCGGTGAACCGCCAGGGCGCCGAGCATGCGGTAGGCCCAGGCGTTGGGCTTGCAGGCAACGGACTTTTCCCAGGCGCCCCGGGCCTTGTCGAAGTCCCACGCCTCGCCCAGATGCATGATGCCCAGGTGCAGCCAGGCCAGCCAGTGATCACTCTTTCCGGCCCGGATGGATTCCTCCAGCCGCTCGCGCCACTCGTCCTGGATCATCCAGGAGGCGGGCGCGACGTTCGGCGCCGTCTCGGGGAGCACGCCCGTTTCGAGAAGCTCCAGCCAGGGGGCCTGCTCCGGTCCCAGGGTATCGTCCGGGAAGGGCAGCGACGCGGGGCCGCAGGGCCCCTGGTTATCCCTCGCGCGGCGGCGGTTCTCCAGGGCCCCCCAGCCGGAGGCCTTCTGGATGAACTCCCGCGGCGGTTGGCGGGCCATCGCGCCGGTGGCGGCCAGCAACCGCTCGAGCGTGTCCACGGTGACGTTGGCGTCGACGACGCGCTGGGTCTCCTGCCAGGCGGCGGTCCAGTCGGCGCCGTGGACGATCCCGGGGTTGGCCCCGTCGATGGCCCCGTAGGCCTCAAGCCATTCCCACTCGGTCCTGGGCGGCAGCGGCAGGCTCTCGGTCTGCGTGCGCGCCAGGCCAGCCTGGATTTCCACATACGGGTTCCCCGGGATGGAGAGGGCATCCTGCCAGCGGCGGCCGCCGGCGTTCTGCCCGAAGACCCAGAGTTTGCGCCCGATCAGGCGCCGGGTCGAGGACTGGAAGAAGCCGCTACCACCGCCGTCCACGGAAGCAATCCAGGGGTACTGGGGCGATTCGATGCGGAAGAAACGATCGCCCGAATTCGGGGCGTTGGTGGGGTAGCTAAAGTCGCGGCCCTTGTGAACCGGATAATCATGGCGCTCGAGGCAGGCTTCGGGCGCCCACTGGTGGGAGGCCGCGGCGGGAACCATCACGCGCATATCCTTGCGCTCCGGGACCGCCATGTTGCTCCACCAGTAGACCGGCACCGTGCGATCGTCGAGATTGGCCAGCCGGACGCGGACCAGAAGCACCGGCGAGCCGTCCGGCAGCCAGGCGTCGATCTGGAACGTCATGCCGCGGACGCGTTCGTACTCCCACATCCGCAGGACGGGCGTGCCGTCGTCGAGTTGGGTGCGCGCGGCAAAGAGCGAGTCGCAGGTGAAGGGTGTGTGGCCCATCCAGCAGAAGTTCCACTCCACGCCGCCGCTGACCCAGGCATTCCGCAGCCCGAGGTTGGCGGGCTGGAAGACGGGATTGGAGAGGAGCAGCTCGCGCCGGGAGCGCTTGTCGTAGAGCGACCAGAGCCGGCCGCCAAGTTCGAGCAGGAAGGTCGCCCGCAGGTACTCATTCTCCAGCACGGCCGCTTTGAAACCACGCAGCGTACGCGCACGGTCATACGTGTCCTGAACAAAATAGGGCAGGCAGCCGTGGTGGTAGCCATAGCCCTGGTGCTTGACGTCTTCCTCGCTCAGGCCGATGGGCTTGCGGGGGACGGCCAGGTCGGCGGTGTCGTACCAGAGTGGGACAAGGGGGGTGGCCGGCCCCAGACTGGCGCCGGGGATCGTGAATTGCTCAATCGTCAGTTCGCTCATACTTGATCTTCCGTGTTTATATTCACTACCCCGCCATCACCACGGCCTTGATCAACCCTGCCGGCCGTTTCTCCAGCGCCGCGTACCCCGCCGCCGTATCCTCCAGCCGGAACCGGTGAGTCACCAGGTGGTCCGCCTTGAATACCCCGCGGTTGATCATGATCTCCGTACGGCGGCAATGGTCCGGCCGGTCGGCGACAATGCCAGGATGCGCGTGAATGACCTCGGCCGACACGCCGCACAGGCGGTGGATGTCGATCTCGATCGGCCCCTTGAAGAAACTCATCACCACCAGGCGCGGCCGCGGCCCATTGCGCAGCAACTTCACCGCCAGGTCCATGCCCGTCCTGGCGCCGGTGCCTTCCACCACCACGTCGGCCAGCCGGCCGCCGGTGATCGCGCGCACCGCCTCCACCGCATCGCCCTGCGCGGGGTTCACCGTATGCGTGGCGCCGGCCGCCCGTGCGAGTTCCAGTTTGGCGGGATCCACATCGACCGCCACCACCGAATGCAGAGCCGGCGAGGCCAGCGCCTGCAAGGCCCACTGGCCCATCGGCCCGAGGCCCACGATCACCAGGCAATCCCCCACGGTCGGATGCGCCGCACGCACCACATTGTTGACGCAATAATACGGCTCGCCTAGCACGCATTCCTGCCCCAGGTCCGGCCGCAGCACCATCGTGCACCACTCTGGCTGGGTGAAGTAGTCGGCGCAGCATTCCATCGGCAGGCCGGTCACGCGGTCACCGACCTTGATGCGGCCCGAGACCGACTTGCCCTTGTCCACCACCACGCCCCAGCCCTCATGGCCGGGGACAAACGGGGAGAACGGCTGTTGCCCGGTCCCGCTCCATGACGGCAGTTCGGACGTGCACAATCCGGTGCCTTCCATCTTCACCAGCACCTGATCATCCGGCAGGACGATCTCCGTCTCCCGTATCTCAATTTTCCTCGGTTCCACCATTACTGCCTGTCGTGTTCGCATTGATCATTCCTTTCGTCTCTTGGTTGTCATCCGTTGTCCAAAACGTAACTACTCAGCCCCAGATCGGTTGACGATAGCGGCCGGGCTTTCCTATAACTTGGTCATTTTGTCTCACTCTAGGAGCAAGTCGTTTAAGTTTTTCGGGTAAGGGTATCCGGTTAAGGGTGGCGACTAAGAAAGCGAGTAAGTGTCTAAATTCCACTCTTAAACGCACTCTTAAACGACCCGCTTAACCGCCACCCTTACTCGGATACCCTTACCCGACCCGCTTCCTCGACTCCAGTTACCCCCTCGTAATCCGCTCTCGTCGCCGTTCTCGTTAACCGATTAATGGACTGAAGACTGAATACTGAATACTGAATACTTCTACTTCCCTCCCCCCGCCTTCACCAGTGCCTCCACCAGCCGTGCGCGCCAGGCGTCCATGCGCTCGTAGCCGGCCATTTCGGCATAGAAATCGTTGACCGTGTCCTTGCCCTTGTCCGTCCGCTTCTCGACGGCCTGCCTGAGAATCGCCTCGAGCGCGTCGCGGGCGGCGGGGTCCTTGGCGGCCACCTGTTTGCGGTACGCTTCGATCCAGCGCCGGTCGTCCCAGCCCTCCCGCGTGCCGATCAGGTAAGGCGTCTCGACCGTCCCGAAGGGCGTGTACCACCCGTAGCCCCACCCACCCTTCTCCGAGGTGTCGAAGCGGTCCATCGAGTCGTACGCCCAGACCAGTGAGCCCCGGCTGTCATAGGCGGCAAAATACCAGCCGTAGGCGAAGCGCGGACCGTGCGCCGGGGAATGATCGCCGCACCCGCTGTACTGCCAGAACTGCACGCCCGCGGCACGGACCTTGTCGCCGAGCTTCTCATCCTCGTGAATGGCGTTGCTGCAGAAGACATCCACATCGTCAAGAAACACCATGCTGGGCTCGGCATGATGCATGTCGCCGCCCGTGAGGATGTTGT
>CAZGBW010000195.1:0-5600 GCA_964523995.1 uncultured Victivallales bacterium
CCCGCCCCGGTTTGCGGGATGACTTGACGCGGAAGGGGCTTCTATGCTACTCACCGCTCCTTGTTGATCGGGAAGACGGCATGGGGGAGCATGACAGAACGGGACGCATACATCGCGCTGAATATGATGGACAAGATCGGCCCGGTCGGGGTGCGTTCCCTGGTCTCGGTGCTGGGGTCGGCCTCGGCGATTTTCAGCGCCTCGGTGGCGGAACTGCAGCAGGCCGACGGGATCGGGACGCTCCTGGCCGAGCAGATTCTCCGCCGGAGGGACGACCTGGATGTCGAGACGGAAATGCGGCGGGCCGGGGAGACCGGCACCCGCCTGATCACCCCGCTGGATGACGAGTATCCCGCCGCGCTCAAGACCATCCACGATCCGCCGCTGGCCCTTTACGTCCGCGGACAGGTCAAGCCTTCCGACCGGCATGGTGTCGCCGTGGTTGGAACGCGCCACCCGACGCATTACGGAATGGACTGTGCCCGCAACCTGTCCTATCAGCTCGGGAAGGCGGGCGTCTGCGTGGTCAGCGGCCTGGCGCTGGGGGTGGATACCGCCGCGCATGAGGGGGCCCTGCGGTCGGGCGGCCGGACGCTGGCGGTGATCGGCAGCGGGTTTGATCATCTCTATCCGGACGAGAACGTCCGGCTGGCGGAGCGGATTGCCGAGCAGGGCGCGGTGATGTCGGAATTCCCGTTTGCGCGCAAACCCGACAAGGCCACCTTTCCCATGCGTAACCGGATTGTCAGCGGCATCTCAAGGGGGGTGCTGGTGATCGAGGCCGGCCTGCGCAGCGGGGCCATGATTACCGCCAGCCAGGCGATGGAGCAGGGGCGCAGCGTGTTTGCCGTGCCGGGGCGGATTGATTCGTATGCGTCGGCCGGCACCCATGCGCTGCTCAAGGACGGCGCCACCCTGGTTACCGGGGTCAGCGATATCCTGGAGCATTTCGAGATGCTGTTCCCGCTCTCGGCGCGGACCGGGGCGGATCCTTCCGTCTCCGGAGGGGACCGGGGCCTGCGCGTGGCGATGGACCGGCCGGATCTGGGCGGTGACGAGAAACGCGTGATCACGCTCCTGGAGGGCGGCGAGATGGGGGTGGATGTGCTCATCCGCGAATCGGGCATCCGCCCGGCCGTGATGGCGTCGCTGCTCGTGGGGCTGGAGCTGAAGAAGGTGGTCCGGATGCTGCCCGGCCGCCAGGTGACTTTGATACGGTAGCGGTCCGCGGGATCGTACCGCCGGTGTGATGTGGAATGGAGTCAGGACGCGGGCGGGGCCCGCAGTAAGGACGGCGCGGGATGGGAAAGAAACTTGTGATTGTCGAATCGCCGGCCAAGGCGAAAACCATCAACAAGATGCTTGGCAAGGACTACCTCGTGAAGTCCTCGATGGGGCATGTCCGGGATCTGCCGGTGAAGGTCCTCGGCGTGGATGTCAAGGGCGGATTCAAACTGAGTTACGAGGTGGTCAAGGGACGCAAGAAAGTGGTGGATGAGCTGACCGCGGCGGCGAAGGAATGCGACGCCATCTACCTGGCGCCGGATCCCGACCGCGAAGGGGAGGCGATCGCCTGGCATCTGAAGGAGATCCTGTCGAAGAGCAAGGCGAATGCCGGGAAGCCGTTCTACCGCATCACCTATAACGAGATCACGCCGCGGGCGGTCAAGGCCGCGTTTGAACACCCCGGCGAGATCAACATGCCGCGTGTGGATGCGCAGCAGGCGCGCCGGGTGGTGGATCGCATCGTCGGGTACAAGGTCAGTCCGCTGCTTTGGAAGCGCGTGCAGAGAGGCCTGAGCGCGGGGCGCGTGCAATCCGTGGCGTTGCGCCTGGTGTGCGAGCGGGAGCAGGAGATCAATGCGTTCGTGCCCGAGGCCTACTGGGTTTTCGGGGCCAATGTGCGCAAGCTCGTGGCCCCGCTGGATCCGTTCACGGTGAAGCTCGCGAAGATCGATGGAGAAAAGGCGGCTGTGGGCAGCGCGGCGGAGGCGGAGACGGTGCGGCGTGATCTCGATGGCTGCGGCATGCGGGTTGCCGCCATCCGCACGCGCATGGTCAACCGCCAGGCCTATCCGCCCTTCATCACCAGCACCCTGCAGCAGGCCGCCTCCACGTTCTGCGGCTTCTCGCCCAAGCGGGCGATGGACCTCGCCCAGAAACTGTACGAGGGCGTGAGCTTCGGTGACGGCCCGATCGGTCTGATCACCTATATGCGGACCGATTCCGTGAACCTGTCGCAGGACGCGGTGGCCGCCTGCCGGGAGTTCATCGCCAGCACATACGGAACGGAATATCTCCCGGAAACGCCGAACGTCTACCGCAGCCGTGGCGGGGCCCAGGAAGCGCACGAGGCGATCCGCCCGACCGATGTCCGCCTGACCCCGGACCACCTGAAGGGGGTCCTGGACGAGCCGTCCATGAAGCTCTACCGGCTGATCTGGGAGCGCTTTGTCGCCTGCCAGATGCCGCCAGCGCGGATTGAACAGCGCACCGTGGAGGTGGAGGCCCTGCCGAAAACAGCGGCGACCGCCGGCCGGCAGTACCTGTTCACGGCCACCGCCTCGGACGTGAAGTTCGACGGGCACCGGCGGGTCACGGGGGAGAGGGACCGCAAGGCGGAGGATAGTGATCAGGTCGAGGGGTTGCCCGCCGTCGGGGAGGGGGAGCCCCTGGTCTGCCTTGAACTGCTTTCGGAGCAGAAGGAGACGCAGCCGCCGTCACGGTTCAGCGAGGCCTCGCTGGTCAAGGCCCTGGAAGCCAATGGTGTCGGACGGCCAAGCACCTATGCGCAGATCCTGACGACGCTGCAGCAGCGCAGCTACGTCGAGCTCAAGAGCCGCACGCTCTTCCCGTCACCGCTGGGCATGCGCACCAGCGCCCTGCTCACGGCGGAGCTCGGGCAGCTTTTCGATGTGCAGTTCACGGCGGATATGGAATTGAAGCTGGACACCATCGAAGAGGGCAACGTGGACTGGACGAAGATGCTCGAAGGCTTCTACAGCCAATTCACGGCCTGGATGGAGGCGGCCCAGGAGCCGCCCGCCGATGCGGCGCATGTGCGGGTTCTGCTGGATGCGCTCCACGGGGTCAGCAACTGGGCCCCGCCGGTCACCCGTGGCAAGCGGACCTATAGCGACGAGAAATTCGTGGCCTCCATCGAGGAGCAGCTTGCCGAGGCCAGGAAGGCGATCTCGCCACGGCAGATGGAGGTCCTGGCGAAAATGGCGGCCCGGTACCGGGAGGAGGCGCCGCAGGTGCGAGAGGCCCTGAGGATTTGCGGGGCGGAGCAATTGCTGGATGAACCCCTTCCGCAGCCGCCCCGCGAAAGCTCGGTGAAAAAACTGGAGCTGCTGCGGACGATGGACCTGGATGACTCCTCGCGCCGCTTTACCGATTCGCTTGGCGAGCAGGTCGGCGGGGGGCGGCGGCTGTCGCCCGCGCAGCTCGCGGCCCTGGACCGCATCGTGATGGCGCACGCCGCCCAGATCACCGGGTTCGAGGACCAGAAGGAAAGCCTGGGACTGGCCGGACAGGCCGCCCCGGCCGAGGACCACGAAAGCGGTCCGCTGCTGGAGCTGATGTCGCACGTGCAGGCATGGAGCGAGCCCGTCAAGCGCGGGAAGCGCGAATTCAACGACAAGACCTTCTATGAATCCCTGGCGAAGCAGTTCGAGCAACGCCATGCGCTTTCCGACCGGCAGCGAGCGGCGTTGAAGAAGATGGTACGCCGCTACCGCGAGCAGGTCCCGGCCTATGCCGCCGCCGAGGCGCGTTTCGGGCTGGGGCTGAAACCGAAAAAGGCCGACGCCACGCAAGACGCGTAGCGAGCGGCCTTCGCGGGAGGCTTAGCGCATGCCGTAGACGGGGCCGTAATTCTGGCAGGCGCGGAAGTCGGCGCCTTCAAGGCCTTCGGTCCCGAAGGACGACCAGGCGCTCGGCCGGAACACGTCCTTTTCATCCACGTTGTGCATGAAGACCGGGATGCGCAGGATCGAAGCCAGCGTGATCAGGTCCGCGCCGATGTGCCCGTAGCTGAACGCGCCGTGATTGGCACCCCAGCGGGCCATGACCTCGTAGACATCCCGGAACGCGCCCTTGCCGGTAAGGCGTGGCGCGAACCAGGTGGTCGGCCAGGTGTTGTTGGTGCGGTCGTCCAGTTTGCGGTGGACCGCTTCCGGCAGTTCGGCGGTCCAGCCTTCGGCCAGCTGCAGGACCGGACCGAGTCCCTTGACCAGATTCACGCGGCTCATGGTAATCGGCATTCCAGCCTTGGTGACGAACTTCGACGACCATCCCCCGCCGGGGAAGTATTCCGTGACCGACGGATGCCAGGTGGTTGCCTGCAGGCAGGCGGCGATATCCTTTTTGGTGATCTCCCAGAACGGTTTCATCACCGGCTGCCCGTCCCGTGTCTGTGCACCGCTGCCGTCCAGGGCCGCCGCCCCGGAGTTGATCAGGTGGATCAACCCGCCGGCGGCGACGCCGTCCACGTCGAAGCCGGTGACCCGCTTGATGGCGTCCGGACTCCAGTAGGTACGGACATCGGCAAAGACCTGTGCCGTATTGGTCAGTAGATAAGCCAGCAGCATCGAGACGCCGTTCAGGCTGTCGTTCTCGGTGGCGACCAGGGTCGGCAACCGTGCGCCGTTCCAGTCGAAAGAGCTGTTCGAGATGGCCTCCAGGAAATCGCCGTTCGGAAACGCGTCGGTCCAGTTCCGCTGCCCCTGGAATCCCGATAGGATCGCGTTGTGTCCGCGCGCCTCTTCATGACGCCCCATCTTGCCCAGTGCCGGATTCCCGAACATCAGGTCGCGGGTGATGAGGGCGGTCTTGACCGACTCCGCCCACTCCTGGTCCAGGTGGCGGCGCGAGCGGCGGGTCTTCGCGCTGTTGGGATCGTGCCCCTCGACGCAATTCGCCTTCACCCACGTCAATGCCTTGTCGTATTCCTCCTTGTCGTAGATGCCATCCCGCATGCGGCGGGTGAACTCGGTCAGGTCAATGGCCTCCACGCGCATGCCCAGGTAGGACTCGAAGAACGGCTGGTCCACGATCGAGCCGGCGATGCCCATGGAACAGCCGCCCATGGAAAGATAGGACTTGCCGCGCATCATGGCTGTCGCCAGGCCGGCTTTCGCGAACCGCAGGATCTTCTCCGAGACATCGGCCGGGATCGTGCTGTCGCCGCCGTCCTGGACGTCGCGGCCATAGATCCCGAACGCGGGCAGCCCCTTCTGGGTGTGGCCCGCGAGCACGGCCGCCAGGTAAACGGCACCGGGCCGCTCGGTCCCGTTGAATCCCCAGACGGCCGTCGGGCGACGCGGATCCATGTCCATGGTTTCCGACCCGTAGCACCAGCAGGGCGTTACCGTCAGCGAAACGCCGACATTCTCCCGTTCGAATTTCTCCGCGCAGGCCGCCGCCTCGGCGACACCGCCGATGCAGGAGTCGGCGATCACGCACGCCACGGGCGTGCCATCCGGGTACTTGAGATTCTCACGGATGAGGGTCGCGGCATTCTTCGCCATCGCCATCACCTGGCCTTCAAGCGATTCGCGCACGCCGCCGTAGCGACCGTCAATGGTCGGGCGGATGCC
>CAZGBW010000196.1:0-5596 GCA_964523995.1 uncultured Victivallales bacterium
TTATGAAGATCGGCGTCATGGTTGAATCGTTTCGCCTGGACTGGCTCGAGGGCATCAAGGCCGCCGCCAGGGTGGGTGCCGATGGCGTGCAGATCTACGCGACCACCGGCGAGACGCATTTCGCCAAACTGGTCGGCCCCCGCCGTATCCAGATGCGCAACGCCCTTTCCGACCAGGGGTTGGTCGTATCCGCCCTCTGCGCCGACTTCGGTGGGCATGGCTTCCAGAATGCGGCTGAGAATTCGGACCGCATCAACGATTCAAAGCGCGTCATGGAACTCGGACTCGAGCTGGGCACCCGCGTGGTCACCACCCACATCGGCGTCGTCCCATCCGAGCCGTCGCACCCGCGCTATGCAGTCCTCGCCCGCGCCTGTGAAAAACTGGGGGCCTTCGGCGATTCCATCGGTGCCACCTTCGCCATCGAGACGGGGCCTGAACCCGCCGAGGTGCTCGCCGCCTTCCTCTCCGATATCGGTATTCCCAGCGGGATCGGCGTCAACTTCAACCCGGCCAATCTCAAGATGGTTCTTCGCGAGAACATCCCGCAGGCCGTCGCTGCTCTGGCCCCCTTCATTGTCCATACCCACGCCAAGGACGGCATCAACCTCAAGACCTTCGACCCGGAGCTGCTCTATAATCCCCCGGAGGACCGGCAGGGCGTCCCCTCCGATTGGAACGTCTATTTCCAGGAGGTGGCCCTTGGAGACGGCCAGGTTGACTTCCCCTCGTACCTGGGCGCCGTCCGCAAGGCCGGGCTTCAGGATCTGTTTTTCACCATCGAACGCGAGGTCGGGGCGAACCCGGCGGCGGATATCCGCAAGGCGGTTGATTTCCTGCGGCAAAACGCCAGCCTGCTGGATTGATATCGAGATCCGGATCGCCAACGGGAAGCCCTGATGCACTGAACCCGTCGACGACATTGCGCTTGTTATCGCCAGCGCTTTCTGTCTTTATCGTCGTCAACGGCGGAGCGCACCATGAGGATCATCTACAGCGACAGCGTGGAACAACTGGCTGGAGAACTGGCGGATCGGATTGCCGTCCAGCGGCGTGCCGCGCTGGATCCGTTCCGCGATATCCGGGTGGTCGTCCCCAACCAGAATCTGGCCAAATGGCTGAAGCTGTTCCTCGCCCGTGAACGGGGCCTGTGCGCAGGCATCCAGTTCCCCTTCGTCGAAAGCGCCCTCTGGGAGCTTGCCCATGATCGACAATGCGACCGGCAATGCCCGGACCGCCCGGCACCGGTGTCGCGGCTGACCTCGGATATCCTGCAGCAGGCGGTCGCCGCCGCCTTGATCGCCCATGAGGATACGGCGCTCCGGCCGTTCCGCTCCTACTGCCTGGAAACAGCCGTGAACGGACTGACGGCCGACGATCTCGCCAACCCCGACTGCTCACGCCGACTCTGGCAGTTGTCAGGCAGACTGGCGGCGTTCTTCCGCGAATATGACTTCCAACGCAGCCGCGAAGTGGAAGGATGGCTGCGGGATCCCGCATTCTCCTGGTTTGCCGGCGAGCGATGCAGACGCCCCTTGACGACAGCCCAGGCCGAGATGGAGGCGGCGCAACGGTCGCTTTACCGAGCCCTCTTCCTGCCGGGGGGGCTGCTGGCGGCATCCGGCTCGCTGAAGAGCCTGCGGCAACTGGAGGCGGATATTCCCGGCCATCGCGGGAATAGCCCGCTTGAGCAGGTCCATTTCTTCAGCTTGTCGAGCATTTCCCCCCTGTATGCCAAACTCCTGTACCGGCTTTCCTCCCTCTACGACATCTGCATCTACCATTTCAACGTCTGCATGGAATACTGGGAGGATATCGATCCTCCCTGGATACGCCTGAAGGCCGCGCGCAGGAGAATCAACGCCGAGACCGACGAGGAAACCCTCGATCTGGAGATCGAGAACGAGCTGCTGAATCTCTGGGGACTCGCCGGACGGGAAACCCTGAAGCTGCTTGCCGACCTGGATTCCACGGGGGATCCGGTGATTGCCGGGGAACTCGAGGCCCCGCCAGCGCCGGAACCCGACTCGGTCCTGTCCGCCGTGCAGTGGAGCATCCGGCACCGCACCAGCGCTATCACCCGCCGGCCCCAGGATCAATCGCTGCAGGTCGTGTCCTGTCCCGGTATCCAGCGGGAAGTGGAGATGGTTCACAATGCCATCCTGGCCAGCCTGCTGACAAGGGAAGGCATGCTGGATAGCGGGTCCTCCACCCTGCCCGCGCTGCGGCATGACAACCTGGATCTGCAACTGACCGATATCGCCGTCCTGGTTCCGGACATGGCTCTGTACCAATCGGCCATCGAGGCCGTTTTCGACGCACGGGGCCAGATCCCCTACAACCTGGCTGACTCCAATGCATCCCGCGAGAGTGTCTACGGCAATGCGCTACTGGCGCTGCTGCAGCTCGCAGGCGGCGCCTTCACCCGGCGGGAGGTCTTCGAGGTGCTGTACAACCCCTGCCTGCAGGCCGGTATCGGCGCGACAAGGGCGGACATTGACATCTGGATGGAATGGGCCGACAAACTGGGTGTTTTCCATAGCTTCGACAAGGAACACCGGGCACGGCAGGAACTGCCCGTCACGACCCGTTTCACGTGGGACCAGGCCCTGGCACGGATCCGCCTTGGACGGATCCTGGATGATCCGGACCTGGCCGGTGTCGTCGGCCCGCCGCACGCCGATATCAACACTTCGTCCCCGACCGCAGCCCATTTCTCCACCACCGCGGAACGCCTGTTCAGGCGGCTGCAGCGAATGGCCGGGCAGCGACTCGACGGGGGTGGCTGGGAAAACGAGATCCTGGACCTCATGACGGATTTCCTGGACGTGCCACCGGCTTATGCACCCGAAATGTTTATCCGCAGCCGGATTTGCACGGCACTCGAGACGTTCGCGCATCCGGATCACGGGTTGAGCGGATTCCTCAACCATCCGCGGAACCCGCGGCAGCGGTGCGAGTTCCTGCTGCCACTGGCCGCCGTCCGGCAGTACCTGAGCGATGTCATGGCGGCCATTCCCTGCGGGCGCGGCAGCTACCTGACCGGAGGAGTGACGATCGCCTCGCTGCAACCGATGCGCCCCATTCCCTTCAAGCACGTCTATATCCTCGGCCTCGGCGAGGGTGGATTCCCGGGAACCGCCGAGAAGTCCACACTGGATCTGCGCGCGATCCGCAGAAGGGTCGGCGATACCGCCAGACCGGACGCCAACCGCCACCTCTTTCTCGAGACCCTGATGGCAACCCGTAACCGGCTGGTGCTCTCTTACGTCGGCGAGGATATCCGGAAGGATGAGAAGAAGTTTCCCGGATCCATCCTCAAGCAGCTCATGCGCTTTGTCGCCGATCATATTCTCGACGGGGGTACCGGTAGCGACCCGGCTGTTTTCCGCGAGATCCCCCTGCCCCTGGATGAGGCCGACGACCGCTGCGTCAGCGACGACTGCGGGGAGGAGTCCTGGAATGCCGGTATCGTGACGACATTCTCCATCTATCCTCGCCTGATCAACAGGCTGCGCGCACAGGGGCTTCCGACCGGCAGGGCAGACGACCCCTGGAGCGATCTGCGACTGCACTGCGCCACTAGCGGGACACCATCACGCGAGAGCGGACTGCAGCGCCGGTTGCGTGATTTCATCAGCGGGGCGCCCCCTCCCCCCTCCCCGGTGGAGGAACGCACGGAGCAGGCCGGAACACGGCCTCTTAGAATCCGCGATCTGGCGAAGTTCCTGGAGGACCCCGCACAGGCGGTCCTCCAGCGTCGGCTCAAATTGTACGACACCGGCGAAAACACCGCCCTGCTGGAATTCGAACCCCTGGACACGGGCTATCCGCATGACTATTCGCTCATCTCCAACGCGGTCGGGACGTTCATGCGCACGCCTGCTGCCCAGCGTCGCCGGGAAACCCTGCGCCGATTCCTCCGGGATTACCGGCGGATGCGGCGCTCCTCCCAGGCACCCGATGGCATCTTCGCCCTTCTGGATCGGGACATGCTCTGGGCCGGGATCCAAAGCCGCATGGACGACCCGATGCTTCAGGGCCTGCTGGACAGCCGCCATCACGCGCCGCAGCCCCTGGTCATTGGCGACGAGCAGCTGCACGATGTCTCCAATGTCCTTCACCACCCCCCTTGCGTGCTGCACCCCGACGCCCAGGGGCCGGCACTGGAACTGTCCGGAAGCCTGCCGCTCTGGATGGAATCCCAGGACGGGGACCGGATCGAGGCCGTCCTGGTCCTGGTCAGCGCGAGCAGCACCAAAGGCGACATTCCGCCAAAAGCCCTGCTGGAACCGTTTCTGGGCATGCTGGCACTGCGTGCCAGCGCTCCTGACGGGCATCGCGCACCGTTTGCGGTGGTGCTCTGCGGCAAGGACGCGCTGGTTCCGTTTGTCTATCACGACGTTTCCCCGGTGCAGGCCAGAACCTACCTGGAGGACCTGGCACGCGAGTATCTGGCCGCCGATAGCATCCGGCAGCTCCTGCCCTATTCGGTCCTGAGGGAGACCTGCAAGGAGGTTCCGGACTGGATGGGGGCGGAACCCGGCCCGGTCATCACCGATGAACCGCTCCGCGAGGCGATCGCCTCGCAAATCGAGGATGATATGCAGCGCGGGGGGGCCAGCCGGGGCGATTACAAGCCATCGGAGGCGGTCGCCCTGGTTTTCGACCAGCTTGCCGTTCCCCTGGATATCGTCGCCGTGGTCCGGCGGCGTTTCGGGCTGCCATGGTCCGGCCGCAAAGGCGAGCTGGACATCGCCACCGGGACATTCCAGGCGGCCGCAGGAAGCACCGGTGGCGAGGAACAACGCCAGTCCGCCAGCAGCGGGGAGGACCCGCAATGAGCGTATGGGAAGATCTCGATCTCACGCGGCACGCGATTATCGAAGCCTCCGCCGGCACCGGGAAAACCTACGCATTGGAGCGGATTGTCGTCCGCCTGTTGTCGGAGCGCGAGGATCTGACCCTTGACCAGCTGCTGATTGTCACTTTCACTGAGAAGGCCACCGGAGAACTCAAGGACCGCATTCGCGGCATTCTGGAGAAACGGGTGCGGGAAGAGCGCCAGAAGAACGAGCGGGACGTCAGGCTGGTCGCCCGGCTGCAATCGGCGCTCGACGCGTTCGACAGCGCGGCCATTTCCACGATCCACGGCTTCTGCCAGCGCATCCTCCAGGAATATGCGTTCGAGAACCGGCAGGTCATGGACCTGCAACTGGAGAACAATTCCGAGTTCAGCATGGCCAGCGTCCACCAGCTGCTCCGCGCCAACCCCTCCCTCTACGTGGGAACCCGGCAAGACCTGCGGGAGGAGACCGCCAGTATTCCGAGGGACATCCACCGATGGATCGGCGACATCACCGGTATTCTCGACGCCTACCGCGGCCCCCCCTGGGATCGGCTCACCGAGCAGGTCGCTGGAGACGATATCGAGACGAGGCTGACCGACTGCCTGGTCTCTGCCAAAGCCGCAATCCGGGCTTGCCTGCAGGTCCCGCTACAGGCTGGATGCCTGACATCGCGCTACGGTATGCTGAATGTCCACGCGGGCTCCCGGAAAGCCATGCTCAAGCTGGTCGAGCCTCTCGAGACGTGG
>CAZGBW010000197.1:0-5594 GCA_964523995.1 uncultured Victivallales bacterium
GGTAAAACACGGGCGATCATAGGGGTTACGCGTTCAACGTCAATGTTTTTCGCTCGCGGTGTCGTGGAGTTTTCAAAACGGTCAATTGACAAAGTAACTGCGCCCCCCTTCAGTCCGGGGGCGCAGTTAGTTTGTCAATTCACCCTGCGGGCAATCCGCCGCCCGACCGCAAATTTCCGTTGCAAAAATAGAGCGTCGCGGTGATGATTCCTCGACGTTCAACCTTATTTCTGCCTGGAGTCCTGTCATGAGCTTGATTGAAACCTACGCGGTCAGTGCCGGTTCCGCCCTGCTGTCCAGTTTGCTGCTGGTGGTCCTATACCGTCTGCTTCAACGGCGGAGCCGGTTCCTGAAGCATTCGTCGTTCGCCATCCATGCGGTTTTCATCCTTCTTCCGGTTTATTATTTCCTTTCGGAGCCGCTTTCGCGTATTCACGCGAGACTCCCGCTGGTGATGCTTGCCATGCTGGTGTTCCTGGGAGTGCATCTGGCCATCCGTCTCCTGGACACCTGGCTTTTCGAGATGATCTTCGCAAAGCATCGGCATGCACAGGTGCCGGTGGTCGTCCGCGACCTCCTCCGCTGGCTGCTATCCGCCGTGGCGCTCCTGGTGATCGTCCGCTCGCTGTTTCCGGAGGTCAACCTCAATGTGCTTGCCGTCTCCTCGATCGTGGTCGGCTATATCCTGGGCAATGCCACGCAGGATACGCTTGGCAACCTGGTCTCCGGCCTGGCGCTGAATACCGAATCCCCCTTCGCGATCGGCGACTGGGTAACCATTGCGGGGAATACCGGAAGAATCCACGACATGACCTGGCGGGCGACCAGCCTGCGCACCAAGGCGGGGGATTATATCACCATCCCGAATGCCGCCATTGCACGCGAGACCATCACCAACTTCTCGCAGCCGACGACGGAGCATGGCTGCTATCTGGACATCGGTGTCAATTACGGCGTGGCACCAGCCAGGGTCCGCTCCGCGCTGATGGAGGCGATCCGTTCCGTCCCGGATGTCCTGGCCGAGCCCGTGCCGAAAATCCGGCTGGTCCGCTACAACGATTTCTCGATCGACTACAAGATCAAGTTCTACATCGACGACTACGAGCAGATGGAGGAAATCAGCAGCCGGATCATGGAACGGATCTGGTATCATTTCAAGCGCAACGATATTGTCATTCCGTTCCCGATCCGTGATGTCAACATGCGTCAGATCACGGCCGAGGATGAGCGTCGCCAGGAGCTGGCCGGGCAGGAGCGCAAGGTGACGCATCTGAATTCGATCGACCTGTTCCGCCCGCTTCCCCCGGACGACCGCCGGCAGCTTGCCGGCAAGCTGGAGGAGCGCCTTTACGGGCCCGGCGAGGTGATCGTGGAGGAGGGCGGCGTCGGCCGTGCGTTCTTCATCATCGCCTCGGGCAGTGTGGAGGTGACGCTGCTGCAGAACGGGCGGCAGGTTCCCGTCGCCACGCTGTCGGCCGGTGACTTCTTCGGTGAGATGTCGTTCCTGACCGGCGAGAAGATCAGTGCGACGATCAAGGCCTCCGGCGACTGCACGCTGCTGGCGCTGCGGCATACCGAGCTCGCCGGCATCCTGGCCGCGAACAGTGCCCTCGCCGATGATTTCGCCGTCATCCTGGCGCAGCGGCAGCATGCCGCCGCGCAAAGCCGGGCCCAGGCGGGGACCGTCGGCACCGAGGCGGCGACCCCCTCCGCGATCGGGAAACGGATTCGCCGTTTCTTCGGTCTGGCCTGAGGCTCCGGGCGTCAGAAGACGCGCAGGCACAGGGACGGCGCGCCGGAGGCCGGCACGGCCAGGTGGCTGGCGGGGCGGCAGCCGGGAATCCAGGCGACGGCTCCATTGATGCAGAACACAGGGATCCGGTCGCGTAGCGGGGCCGGGATCTTGGCGTCGGTGAGGATGTCCTGCACCTTGCGGGCACCTTCCATGCCGAGCATCTCGATGCGGTCGCCCGGCTTTCGCGTCCGGACCGAGAGGACACAAGGAGAGCTGCCGGGGTCATGCCGGAGATGCACCTGCGCCGGGATCGTGCCGGGCGGAGCGGCGGGTTCGCGTGAGAAGCCCCGGTCAAGGCGCACGTCCGCATGGCATCCGAAGGCTGGCAGCGCCGTGATACCGGGAATGGCCAGCACGGTTTCGCTGGCGGCCGGCGTCACGGCGGCGGCGGGTCTGTAGCGCAGCCGGTCGTACTCATGCCAGATCTCAAGACCGGCGGCGAGCCGGATACGGCCGCCACCGGCATCGTCGCGGGCCAGGGTGTCCATCCGTTCAATCCAGTCAAAGCGCAGGCGTTCGGGGGCGACGCCCGCCTCCCGCAGCCATTGCGCCAGCAGGCGGCGCCGGAGTGCCGGGTGCAGCGCGCGGAAGGGGGCCAGCGGCAGGGCCTCTCCGGTCGCGCCGGTCGCCTGGCGGAGGCGGGTGAACGCGGCGGCGGCCAGGGTATCGAGCAGCGCGTTGTCGTCGCGCAGCAGCGTGGCGGCACGGGCGAGCGCGGCGGGGGCGCGCGGATTGAGGGTTTCGCCCAGCAGCGGCAGGATGCGGTGCCGGACGGCATTGCGGCGGTAGGCGGTGTCCCGGTTCGTGGCATCCTCGCGCCAAGACTGTCCGACCCGGTGCAGGTAGTCCTCGATGGCGCGGCGCGGGACGTCGAGCAGGGGACGGACAACGCGCACGCCCATGATGACGGAATCCGGCGGTATGCCTCCCAGCGCCGACGGCCCCGCCCCGCGGCAGAGATTGAGCAGCAGGGTCTCGGCCTGGTCGTCGAGGGTGTGGGCGGTCAGTACCGAGTCGGCGCTGACGCGTCGCGCCGCCCTCTTGAAAAATGCATAACGCATCGCCCGCGCCTGCATTTCCAGCGAGCGATGGGCGGCGCGCGCGGCGGCAGGCACGTCGGCCTGTTCCAGATCCAGCTCGAGCCCGAGCCGGTGGCAGAGATCCTGGACGAATGCCGCATCAGCACCAGCCTCGGGCCGTATGCCGTGATCCAGATGGGCGGCGGAGAGCTTCAGGCCGAGGACAGGGGCGGCGGCGGCAAGGGCGCGGAGCATCGCGACCGAATCGGCGCCCCCCGAGACAGCGGCGACCAGTCGCGTGCCGGGGGCGGACAGGCCGGCAAGACCCAACGCGTCCGCCAACGGACGTTCCAACACAGGGTCAAGGCGGGTTTCTGATCTCATGGTGCTGACAGGATGGCGAAAAACGGGGGAACTGGCAAGCGTCGGGAATCCGTGGACGCGCCCCCGGCGGTGGTGCGTGCAGCCGCCTACCCGAGCAGGGGAAGGAGTTCGGCGGGTGAGTCGATGACCGAGCGTGCGCCATGGGCGAGAAGTTCGTCCCGGTCACGGAAGCCCCAGGCGGCGCCGACGGCGAAGATCCCGGCGCTGACGGCGGTCTGCATGTCGGTGTCCGTATCGCCGACATAGAGCCATTCCTCCGCCGGGATGTCGAGCTCCCGGAGGATCGCCAGCGCGGCGGCGGGATCGGGTTTGAGGGGGACGCCTTGCCGCGCACCGCGGACGGCGGCAAAGGGTACATCGGGGAAAAAGTGGGCGACGCAGTCGCGGGTCTTGGCATCGGGCTTGTTGGAGAGGACGGTGATGACCGTGCCACGTCGACGAAGATCCTCCAGCAGTGCCAGGATGCCATCGTAGGGACCGGTCTTGAGGGTCCAGCGCCTCTCGTACTCCGCCCGCATCCGGATGAGGGCCGCCTGGATGGTATCCGGGGTGCGGGCGGCGGGCGGCAGGGACCGGGTCACGAGCTGCGGCGCACCATCGCCGACGGCTTTCCGGTAGAAGGGGTAATCATGCGTCGGGAACCCGAGCGCCGCGAGCGTGATGTTCATGGAATCCCCCAGGTCCGCCAGCGTATCGAGTAGCGTTCCGTCGAGGTCAAACATGGCGGCGTGTTTATGCATGGTGAAAGGATCCGGGTGGTGGGTGGGTAAACGACTACCGGGAACGTAGCGGTTCCGGACCGGAAAGCAAAGCGAATTCCGAATTCAGCGCGGTCGACACCTCCGCGTCCGAGATGGCAGCCTCCTCGGCATGGCAGCGTTTCTCCCGTGCTGAAAAAAAATGCCTCCTCCGCAGAATCGGTGGGTGGCTTCGCGTTTTTCCGATCCATGGTTGACCGACGAAGCGGGTGGATTGAGCGTAACCCAGAAAGCGTGAGTCACCGTGTACGGTCAAGTGAGGGCCTAAGTGTTTTGTTCCAACACTTCATCAACCCCTGAACCCTGAGCCCTGAACCCTGAGCCCTGAGTCGTTACTGGGTTGGAAACTATTTCGGGTCCAAACCGATTCGGCCTGCGGGCGGCGATTTTGCGTGCAGTTGTTGCGGTGAATAGGCAGAATTACCTCGTGTCGGGATTACGTGGGCTGTGGAGATCGAGGAAGCGGGTGGTGACGCTTGTATCACCGGCTTCGTCGGCATTGAGTACGAAAGAAGACCGCAATGACCCTACCCATTCTGCGGAAGACCCAGTTTTTCAATCCGCCCACGGGAATGTGGCGCCGGGGGATCGCTGTAACCGGAGGTTCAAATGAATAGCGCTGGACGTGTGGTGGTGGGTTGCATCTTGATCCTGCTGGCGGTTCCGGGGTGCCGGACGGTGCCGGTCGCGGAGCAGGTGACGTCAGGCATTCCGCAGGCGGAGTCCCTGTGCGATAAGCTGGGTGTGCAGCAGGAGTGGGCGGAGGTGCCATCGGCCTGGTGGCGCGTGTTCCAGGATCCGTCGCTGAATGCACTGGTGGAGAGTGTGCTGGGCGGAAACTCATCGCTGAGTGCGTCCTGGAGGCGTCTGGAACAGTCGGGATATGCTACGGCAGCGGTGCGCAGCCAGCGATATCCGCAGATGACTCTCAGTGGTTTTGGCGGCGTGTCGCGCCGGTTCCAGATGCCCGGCGGCGCGTTGGACGAGGTGGAGTTGTGGGGGACGAGCGCGGGTGCCTCCTACGAGTTGGATGTCTGGCGGCGCGTGGCATCGGCGGTCGGACAGGCCGAGCTGATCGCGCAGGCATCGTTTTACGATTACGAGGCGATGGCGGTGAGTCTGGCGGCGGCGGTATGCGAGGCCTGGTTCGATGTCAATGAGCGGATGCTGGCCGTTGATCTGCTGCGGGCGCAACTGGCATCGAGCGAGGAGAAGCTGGGCGGCGTGGAAGAGCGTTACCGGCTCAAGCAGGGCGCGATGCTGGATGTGGTCCAGCAGCAGGAACTGGTGGCGAATGTGCGTTCGCAGATTCCGGCCGCGGAGGTGGCCGTGGTTCTGGCGCGAAACCGGCTGGCAGTGCTGGCCGGGGTGGTGCCCGGTGAGCGGGAGAGCGAGGGTTACGGGGAAGGGCGTCTGCCGGAGGCTCCGCCGTCGGTAACCTTGGACATCGATTCGGACGTTGCTGAAGACCGTCCGGATGTGATGGCGGCACTGGCCCTGCTGGGGGCGGCCGAGCGCGGGGCGGCGCTGGCGCTGCGCGACCGTTTTCCTGTTCTGCGCCTGAATGCGTCTGTCGCGTCGCAGTCGGAGGGCGTGGACGGACTTTTCGACGAGATCACCAGCGAGGCCCTGCTGGGG
>CAZGBW010000198.1:0-5582 GCA_964523995.1 uncultured Victivallales bacterium
CTCGCCCTGCCCTACGCGTGGTACACGGCCAGGCATCCGTCCTATCGGCGGCACGATGACTACAGCGCGCCGACGCGCCGACGGCAGGCGCCGGAGCCGTCGGTGCGCCAGCCGCCGGCCGATCGCCATCCCGGCGTCCGGTTGATCCGCGTCCCCGTCCCCCTGCCCAACGGCAGCACGGTCCCGGTCACGATCCTCAACCTCGGCAACCGTTTCATCGGTCCGCGGGGCGAAGCCTACGAGACGATGCCCGATGCCGAGACCCTCCGCCTGCGCTACACCCCGTAGGACCACCGGGATCCGGACCGCCCCGGTTTTTTGTTTTGCGTATCCGAAGCGTTTTTTGGTAAACAAGGCCCCCATGCACGTTGCCGCATCTACCGTTGGTGCTGCACACGGCAATCCATCCCAAGGAAAACCGAAATGACCGAACAAAAGAAGACCTCGACATCCACCTCGTCCGCACCCCAGCGCAAGGCCGCCCTGATTGTCTGGGGCGGATGGAACGGCCATACCCCGAAGGAGTGCGCCGACCTGTTCGCGCCCTGGCTGAAATCGAAGGGTTTCCGCGTCGAGGTCTCGGATACGCTGGACATCTACACCAACAAGCGCAAGATGAGCAAATTCAACCTGATCGTGCCGATCTGGACCATGGGCGAGATCACGGGCGACCAGTGGAGCGGCCTGCGCGATGCCGTCCTCAACGGGGCCAGTGTCGCCGGCTGGCACGGCGGGATGTGCGACTCGTTCCGCACGAACACCGAGTACCAGTTCATGACCGGCGGTCAATGGGTGCACCATCCCGGCGGCATCATCCCGCACCGGATCAACATCACCAAGTCCAGTGATCCGATCGTCAAGGGCCTGAAGGATTTCGACATGGTCTCCGAGCAGTACTACATGCACGCCGACCCCGGCAATGACGTGCTGGCGACCACCACCTTCAGCGGCAAGCACGGCAACATTCCCTGGATCAAGGGCGTCGTGATGCCGTACGTGTGGAAGCGGGCCTTCGGCAAGGGCCGGATCTTCTATACCGCGCTGGGCCATGTCGCGGATGACTTCAAGGTCCCCGAAGCCCTTGAGATCGTCAAGCGCGGCATGATGTGGGCCGCGGGCGAGAAGATCAAGCCCGAGTACACCTCGGCCTGACCGGATTCCCAGTCCTGATCGTAATCCTAATCGTAATCGGAAGGTAAGTATCGCACATGGAAAAAACAAAAATCGGGATTGTCGGCTGCGGGAACATCAGCGGGATCTACTTCAAGAACCTCTGCACCGTGTTCAACAACGTCACGGTCAAGGCCTGCGCGGACCTGGATCCCTCCAGGGCGCAGGCCAAGGCGACGGAGTATCCGGGCGTGCGGGTCTGCTCGCTGGAGGAAATGCTCGCGGATCCGGAAATCAAGCTCATCGTGAACCTGACCACCCCGCAAGGGCATTATCCGGTGGCGATGCAAGCCGTCGCCGCCGGCAAGCATGTGCACAGCGAGAAACCGCTGACGCTGACGCGGCAGGAAGGCAAGGCCCTGCTGGCCGCGGCCGCGAAGGCCGGCGTGCGGGTCGGCAACGCGCCCGACACCTTCCTCGGCGCGGGCATCCAGACCTGCCTCCGCCTCATGGAGGAGGGCCTGATCGGCACCCCCGTCGCCGCCCAGGCGTTCATGCTCTGCCACGGCCACGAGAGCTGGCACCCGGATCCGGAGTTCTACTACAAGACCGGCGGCGGCCCGATGTTCGACATGGGCCCCTACTACCTCACCGCGCTCGTCGCGCTGCTCGGCCCCGTCAAGCGCGTGACCGGTTCCGTGCGGATATCCTTCGCGCAGCGCACGATCACCAGCGCGAAGAAGAACGGGCAGATCATCGAGGTGGAGGTCCCGACCCATATCGCGGGCGTGATGGACTTCGCCTCCGGCGCGATCGGCACCATCACCACCAGCTTCGACGTCTGGTCCTCGGAGACACCGCGGATCGAGATCTTCGGATCGGAGGGAACGCTGTCCGTGCCGGATCCGAACGGTTTCGGCGGCCCCGTGCGCCTTCGTCTCAAGGGCGACAAGGAATGGCAGACGCTGCCGCTCACCTGCGGGTTTGAACCCAACGGACGCGGCATCGGCCCGTCGGACATGGCGGAGGCCATCCGCACCGGACGCCCGCACCGCGCCAATGGCGAGCTGGCGTACCATGTGCTCGACCTGATGCATGCCTTCCACGACGCATCCGAAAACGGGCGTCACATCACCCTGGAAAGCACCTGCAAGCGGCCCGACGCCATGCCGCAGGGACTATTCGGAGGACAGTGGTAAATGAGGAAGCTGAGCGCGGTCCTGGTGGGGTGCGGCGGAATTTCCAACGCATGGCTGGGCTCCGTCAGTCTCAAGCGTAATATCGAGATCACCGGGCTGGTGGATCTGCGGACGGAGGCGGCAGAAGCGCAGAAGGCGAAGTACGGCTTTGCCTCTGCCGTGGTCGGCACCGATCTGGACAAGGTCCTACGGGCGACTCGTCCGGAAATCGTTTTCGACTGTTCGGTCCCGGAGGCGCATTGCGCGGTCACCCTGACCGCGCTGAAGCACGGTTGTCATGTCTTCGGCGAGAAGCCGATGAGCGACACCATGCCCAATGCCCGCCGGATGGCGGCTGCCGCGACGAAGGCCGGGAAAACCTACGCCGTGATGCAGAACCGCCGCTACCAGCTCACGATCCGCGCGCTGCGGCGGTTCCTGGCCGCTGGCGGCATCGGGCGGCTGGCCGCGGTGCATAGCGACTTCTTCATCGGCGCCCACTTCGGCGGCTTCCGCGACGTGATGGAGCATGTGCTGCTGCTCGACATGGCGATCCACTCCTTCGACCAGGCGCGGTTCATCACCGGCGAGGACGCCACCAGCGTCTACAGCCAGGAATGGACCCCCCGGCATTCCTGGTACAAGCACGGCCCCTCGGCGGCCGCGATCTTCGAGATGACCAACGGCCTGGTCTATACCTACCAGGGAAGCTGGTGCGCGGAAGGCTGCCCGACCACCTGGGAATGCTCCTGGAGGATCATCGGCGAGAAAGGCACGGTCCTCTGGGATGGAGCTTCCGGGTTCCGCTGCGAGACGATCACCGCCGGCAAGGGGTTCTTCCGCCCGGTCAAGGAGAGGAAAATCCCGATCGCCTGCCCGAAATATCTCGGAGGGGGACACAACAGCGCCATCGGCGAGTTCATCAAGGCGATCCGCGCCGGCTCCGCGCCGGAGACCGTCTGCACCGACAACATCAAAAGCCTGGCCATGGTTCACGGTGCCGTGAAAAGCGCCGGGACCGCGCGCAAAGTCATCCTCGCAAACGATTAACACCCCGGAAAAGGAAAATAGCATGACAACACCCGTTCAAGACATTCGCATCGGCACCCTGGTCGGGGCCGGCATGAAAGCCCCTGAATACATCCGCCAGATCAAGCATCACGGCTTCGAATCGTACAGCCTGACCTTCTGGCAGACCTGCGAGGGCGTGGATTTCAAGAAACTCGCCCGCGAGACCAAGGCCGTGCTCGATGGAACCGGCGCGGTGATTTCCTCGCTTGGCATTTTCGGCAATCCGCTGGAAGGCGAGCCGAAGGACAAGCAAACCCTCGACGGCTGGAAGAAGTGCATCGATAACGCGCACCTCTTCGGGTGCGACATCGTCGCCGGCTTCACCGGACGCCTCCGCGGCAAACGCATTGACGAGAGCATTCCCCAGTTCAAGAAGGTGTTCACCCCGCTGGCCAAGCGCGCGGCCGACAAGGGCGTCCGCATCGCCTTCGAGAACTGCGACATGGGCGGCACCTGGGCCACCGGCGATTGGAATATCGCACACAATCCGACCGCCTGGGAAATGATGTTCGACGCCGTTCCCGACAAGAACCTCGGGCTGGAGTGGGAGCCCTGCCACCAGATGGTGAGCCTGATCGATCCCATGCCGCAGCTTCGCCAGTGGGCACCGAAAATGTTCCATGTGCACGGCAAGGATGCCACCGTTCTCTGGGATGTGGTGCGCACCTACGGGGTACACTCCTCGATGCATGGCGATATCGCCCTGCCCGGGAAGGTCCAGTGCGTCCCGCCCTTCGCCTATCACCGCACCCCGGGATTCGGCGACAGCAACTGGACCGACATCATATCCACCCTGCGCCAGAACGGCTTCCGCGGGAGCATTGATATCGAGGGCTGGCACGATCCCGTCATGCGTGGCGACCTCGAAATGAGCGGCCAGGTCCGGTCACTGAACTATCTCAAGGCCTGCCGCGGCGATTTTATCGCCAACCCGGTGGTGTAGATCCCACCGGGCTTGCCCCGGTGGTGAATAAAGTTTAGCGTGGGAGTGTTCGCAAATTCGACTCAACGTCGGCCTCTGCCGGGACAAGCCCGGCAGGCGGCTGGCACATGACAGGGACAGGGAACGCAACAGGAAGGACTATAAGCCATGAAACGCAAACTGAGAATGGGAATGGTCGGCGGGGGTCCGGACGCTTTTATCGGTGATGTTCACCGCAAGGCCGCCTGCCTGGACGGCGGGGTCGAACTGGTCGCCGGCTGCTTCAGCCGGACACCGGAGAAATCCAGGCAGATGGCCGACGCACTCTACCTGGACAAGGCCCGCTGCTACGGTTCCGTGGACGCCATGATCGCCGGCGAGCTTGCCTTGCCGGAAAGCAAGCGGATTGACTTTGTCTCGATCGTGACACCCAATGACAGCCACTTCCCGGTCGCCAAGGCATTCCTGGAGGCGGGGTTCCATGTCGTGCTCGACAAGCCCATGACATTCGATCTCAAGCAGGCGCTGGCCCTGCGCAAGGTCGTCCGGAAAAGCGGCAAGGTCTTTGCGCTGACCCACAACTACACGGGGTATCCGATGGTCAAGCTGGCGCGCGACATGGTGCGGCAGGACAAGATCGGCAAGGTGCTCAAGATCATCGTGCAGTACCCGCAGGGCTGGCTGGTCAACCCGATCGAGCGCAGCGGCGCGAAGCAGGCCGAATGGCGGACCGACCCCAAACGCAGCGGCGCGGCCGGCTGCATGGGCGACATCGGCACCCATGCGGAAAACCTGGCCGAGTACATCACCGGGCTGCGCATGACGGAGATCTGCGCGGATCTCGGCACCATGGTCGAGGGCCGCAAGCTGGACGACGACGGGAACTGCCTGGTTCACTTCGAGGGTGGTGCCCGCGGGCTTCTTTTCGCCAGCCAGGTCTGCATCGGGGAGCTCAACGGCCTTCGCATCCGCGTGCATGGCACGCAGGGCGGCCTGTCGTGGCAGCAGGAGGAGCCCAACAACCTGAACGTGTACGGTGCCGACGGGACGATCCACGTCTATCGGCGCGGCACCGATGCCATCGGTGCGCTCTCGCCCGCCGCCGCCCGCGCCACCCGGTTGCCGTTCGGGCATCCGGAAGCGTTCTTCGAGGCCTTCGCGAACATCTACAAGAACGCCACCGACACCATGCGGGCGGCGATCGAGAAGCGCCAGCCGACCGACCTTGAGCTGGACTTCCCGGATGTCGAGGATGGCATCCGCGGCATGCAGTTCATCGAAACCGTTGTCGCCAGCAAGGG
>CAZGBW010000199.1:0-5550 GCA_964523995.1 uncultured Victivallales bacterium
GTCCAGAGCGTGCCGTCACCCGCGTGAAGAATGTTGACCTTCATCGCCGGGTTCAGGTTCTTCGCCATTTCCCAGTAGGTGTACGCCACGGGGTCCTGGAATGCTGTCGCCTTGAGCCGGAATCCGTCTGCCTTGGCCCCTTCGACCATTTTGAGGGCGTCGGCCTTGGCAATGGCCAGGATGCGGGTGGTGTCGGCAAAAATCTTTGCCGTATCCATCGCGATTTCCGCTGCTTTCCGTTTCGTGTCGGCCTGGATTTCCGCCACCGTCTTCTCCTGGTCCGCCTTGATCTCGGCAACGAGCTTCTGCGTTTCCTGCTCCACCTGCAGGCGGCGCTGCTCGATCAGGGTCATTTCGGTGTTCAATTCGGCCTGCGTGCGGGCGGTGTTCTGGCGCTCCTTGTTAGTCAGATCCTGTTCAACGGCGATGCTGGTCTGCTGGATCGGTTCCAGGATCTGCTGCGGCACTTCCACGTGGCGGATGAGGGCGTTGTGGACAATCAGGTCCTTCTCGGCGAAAACGGTGGCCAGGGCAATGGTCAGGTCGTTCTGGAACTTCTCGCGGCCCTCGCCGACGATGAAATCCTTCGCCCGGTATTCCGAGCCCTTGTTGCGGGCGATCGAGGTGATCTGCGGCATGATGATCTTGTCAACCACGGCGGGCAGGTCACCGTAATGGCTGAAAATGCCGGCGATCTTATCCGGATGCAGCTCGACTTCCACGCTCATATCCAGGCTGATATTGAAACCGTCGCGGGACGGGAACTCCACGAATTCGGCCAGCCCCAGCGTATTCATCGAATCGCCCATCACGTACTTCTGGGCACGTTGGATATCGCCGCGTTCCTGCTGCGCGACGGACTGCTGGGCCGACGCGGATCTTGCTGCCTGTGCTGGTGCCTCGCGACGCAGCGAGGAACTCCCGGAAATATACTTGTCGCGGCGCGCGCGCTGTTCGGCAAACAGGCTCTGCTCCTGGGCTTCCATGGCAGCGTTCTGCGTGACCTGGCGGGTCTTGGTGACGACTTCTCCACCGGTCTTCCCCAGCAGGGACACCTGGTTCACCCCGATCTCGAGCACGTCGACCTTGTACTGCCTGGGATTCACGTAGTAAAGCCCCGGCTGCAGGATATCCCGGCGAACGCCCTTCTGGTTGGCGACCGCGAAGTCGCCCGGTGGCGCCTGCTCCCCGGAAAGCGATGTGATCACGCCCGCGTAACCGATCGGGATGCTGATGGCATTGACAATATCAATCTGGTAGCCGTAGGGATTCATGCGGTATTTCCCGGGGCCGAGCAGTGTTTTCCAGATGCCCTTCTGCCCTGTTTCGGCAAGGAACTCCCCGGCAGGAAGATCCGTTCCCACCTTGGAGGTCACGACGCCCACGTTCCCGGGTTCAATGATGGTGACATTGCGGACCTCGTGCGCGTACAGGATCGGATTGAGGAAATGCCGGCCCTCGCCGAGAACCTCGCGCAGGATACCCTTCTGCCCTTTTTCCGCCAGGATCTGCCCCGGAGGCATGGCGGTGCCCACCTTGGCGGAGATCACCGCCATCTGGTTCGGCTCGATATAGAACCGGCAGAATCCCCATTTCCAGATGGCCCCGTACAAGAAGGCGATGATCAGGACGGACACGATCGAAAAGCGGACGGCTGACTTCATCATGGCTTATCTCCTTTCGCGGGCAGCAGCGGGGTGAACATGGATCCGATGCCGTCGGCGCGGTCGCTGCTCAGGACGGATTGAATGCGCGGTCCGACGGCCTTGTAGAACTCGTACCGGGCGAGATTGATGCCGGAGCCGAACGCGCCGACCAGTCCTTCCACGACCGAGGCCTCGGCGGCATTACCGGCGCGGATCGCGTCCTCCTCGCCGCCAGCCCGCGACCGGACCGCCTTGGCCTGGAATTCGGCGGCGGCGAGATCCAGCTTTGCCACCCCGAGATCCTTGTTCGCGGCGATCAGTTGAACCGACTGCTCCTGCTCGGCACTGATGGTGGCCTGGATCCGCACGGTGTCGGCCTCGACCTTGGATTTGTTCTGCAACGCCAGCGTCTCCTGCTTGACCAGCTCGGCCTTCGATTTCGCCTGCTCGATCTGCTGCGCGAACTTGCGGGCATCCTGCACGGCCAGTTCCCGGTCGCGGCTGATGCTGGCGATCTCGTCCGGCACCAGGATCTTGCGGATCAGCACCGACTTGATATCCACGCCCCAGGAGATGCACTTCAGTCGCAGATGCGCCTCCAGTTCCTTCTGGAAGCGCTGGCGCGTCTCGCCGACAATGAAATCAATCGCCGGGTACTTGCTGCCCTCGATGCGGCTGAACCCGCGTGCCCGTGGCAGGATGGTCTTCTTGATGATGTCGTCCATGTCGCCGACGCGGTGGCTAAGCAGGGCGGCGAAATCGCGTTTCAGGCCGAACTCGATGGTTCCCTCCACCGTGACCGTGAAACCGTCAAGCGTGAGAAACGTGATGATGTCGTCGCCGCTCATCTCGAAGCGCTGGCTCTGGAGGTTGACTTCGACAACGTTCACCAGATAGGGATTCAGGTAATAGGATCCCGGGTCCAGGACGTCGGCCCGGACGCCTTTCATGTCCGCGTCGGCCAGGAATGAATTGCGTTTCTCCGCCGGCAGATCGTTGTTGAGCACATCGATGCCGGTCAGCGTTGTCTTGACGCCGACATGGCCGGGCCGGATGGTGAGCGCATCGAAGAGTTCCACGCGGTAGGCGTAGGGGTTCAGCCGGTACTTGCCTGGAGACAGCACTTCCCGGAGAATCCCCTTGGAGTTTTCCGTGGCGAGAATCTCGCCTGGCGGCAGGTCGTCGCCGAAAAGACGCGTGATCACGCCCAGCCTTTCGGCAGGGATGTCCGTCATCTTGTGGATTTTCCACCCCCAGGAGTAGGGATTGTAGAAATACCGGCCTTCCGCAAGGACGTCAAGCTGGATACCCTTCCATTCCGGGCCGGTAGCGAGCAGATCCTCCGGTGCCAGGTTCCTGCCGGTCTTATGGATCAGCACGGCGATCTCACCGGCCTCCGGTTCGATGCGGCAGAAGAACCACACGAAGATAAAGACGGCAGTAAGTGCGCCAAAGGCAACGGCGACTCCGGTCAGTCGCAGCAGGGCGACGAGTGGGTTGTTTCGTCCATCGGGGTCATGGATATTGCTCACGTTTTCCTCCCTTATCGCAGTTTCTCGTTCCCGGTCAGGTTCTCGATGAAGGCAGCGATCAGCTTGACCGTGTTTTCAGCGTCCGAGAGCGAGATGGTCTCGACGGCGCTGTGCATATAACGGCAGGGCACGCTGATCAGGCCGGCGGCGACACCGCCGCGCGACATCTGCATGGCGTAGGCATCGGTTCCCGTGCCGCGCGCCTCGGGCTGCACCTGGGTCTTGATCTTCGATCTGGCGGCAGCCTTCTTCAGCAAGTCCAAGACCGACGGGTTGTACGTCGGTCCCGGATGCAGGATGGGACCGTCGCCGGTTTTCGCCTCGCCGACGATCTTGGCGTTCATGCCGGGGAAATCCGTGGCGAACCCGACATCCACGGCAATGCCGATCTGCGGGTCCACCGCAAAGCAGGCGGTGCGCGAGCCGCGCAGTCCGACTTCCTCCTGCACGGTGCTGACCGCATGCACGGAGACGTTCAGGCTCTTTCCCTTGAGCAGGCGCAGCACGTCGGAGATAATGAAGGCGCCGATACGGTTGTCGAAGGCCCGGCAGGCGACCCGTCCGTTGGCAAGCTCGATCCAGCCGCTGTTGATCGTGGCTGAATCCCCCAGCGACACCAGTTTCTCGGCATCCTTGCGGTTCTTCGCCCCGATGTCGACCCACAGGTCATGCATCAGCGTCACGGGCGCTTTGCGCTCCTCCTCGGTCATCAGGTGGATCGGCTTGACGCCGATCACGCCGGGGACGGGACCTTTCCGGCCCTGGATCAGGATCCGTTCACCCTGGAGCAGCCCGACGGTGATCCCGCCGAGCATCGACATGGTCAGGAACCCTTTCTCGTCGATGTACTGAACCATCAGTCCGATCTCGTCGCAGTGACCGGCCAGCATGACACGGACGCCAGCGCCGGGGTTCATCACGCCGATCACGTTCCCGTGCACATCCAGGCTGACCGAATCGGCAAACGGGCCCATGTAATCGGCCACCAACGCCTGGCCGCGTCCCTCGAACCCCGACGGGGTGGGGATGGCGAGTAGTTCCTTGAGAAACAACAGCGCATTCTTGTTCATTATCGGTATTCCCTTTTTCGTTGTTCAGTTCCGGTCGTTGATGGGTACATAGGGACGCCTGCTGGCGACGCTCTTGTAGGCGGGGCGGATGATCTTTCCGCCGGTGATCAGTTGCTCCATGCGGTGGGCGGACCAGCCCGCGATACGCGAAATGGCGAATAGCGGAGTAAAGAGCGAGTCCGGGAATCCAAGCATGCTGTAGACAAACCCGGAATACAGGTCCACATTCGCGCAGAGCGGCTGATCGAGCCCTTTCTTGCGCTTGAATACCTCGGGGGCGAGGTGCTCGACCGCCTCGTAAATGGTAAAGATGTCCTCCATGGATTTCTCCTGCGCCAACTGCCGTGCCTTTTCCCGGAGAATGGCGACCCGCGGGTCGGAAATGGTGTAGACCGCGTGCCCCATCCCGTAGATCAGACCGGATCCGTCAAACGCCTGCTTATCCATCACTTTCTCGAGATACTCGGCAATCGTCGCCTGGGAGGGCTTCTCGCCGCACTGTTTCCGCAGATCGGTCATCATCTCATGAACCCGCTCGCTGGCACCGCCGTGGCGCGGTCCCTTCAGGGAGCCCACGGCGGCCGAGACGGCCGCATAGGTATCCGTGGCCGAGGATGTGACGACATGCATCGTGAAGGCCGAGTTGTTGCCGCCGCCGTGCTCGGCGTGCAGGATGAGCAGCAGATCCAGCAGTTCGGCCTCGAGCGCGGTGAACTCCCCGTTGGCCCGCGTCATCCGCAGGAAGTTCTCGGCGGTGCTGAGCGCCGGGTCGGGATTATGCAGGAAGAGGCTTTCCCCGTTGTAGTAGCGCCGGATCGCCTGGTAGCCGTAGGCGACCAGGGTGGGGAACCTGGCGATGAGCTTCAGGCTCTGTTCCAGCACGTTCTTGGCGCTGATATCGTCGGCATTCTCATCATACGAGTAGAGGACCAGGACGCTGCGGGCCAGCTTGTTCATGATATTGCGACTGGGCACCTTGAGGATCATGTCTACCGTGAAATTCGGGGGCAGCATCCGGTACCCGCCAAGCAGTAATGAGAATTTCTCCAGTTCCGTTGCATTCGGCAGGTAGCCGAAGAGCAGCAGGTAACAGGTTTCCTCGAAACCAAAACGGCGTTTGCCGGCCTGCAGTCCGGCAATGATCTTCTCGACATCGTACCCGCGATAGTAGAGCTTGCCCGGAATCGCCACTTTCTCGTTCTCGTCAATGATATAGCCATGCACGTCGCCGACGTTGGTCAGTCCGACCAGCACACCGGTCCCGTCGGCGTTGCGGAGCCCGCGCTTGACGTTATACTGCTC
>CAZGBW010000200.1:0-5544 GCA_964523995.1 uncultured Victivallales bacterium
TATTGAATCAACTGCAGCCTTGTAGGCGGCAGTCCACTGTTTGAAAAGGAGGAATAGGTAATGAAGGTATTTGAATGCAAAGTCTGCGGACACATTGAGTTTAACGCCGCCCCGGAAATCTGCCTGGTCTGCCGCTCGCCGAAAAGCGCTTTCCACGAGAATCCCGCCGCCATCAAGAAGCCGGCGGATCCGGCCAACCTGACCGACGGCGACAAGAAGCACATCCCGGTGGTGAAGACAACCGGCTGCGGCCTCCTGGCTGGCTGCAAGGACGTCCATGCGACCGTGGGCGATATCGTGCATGTGATGGACCCGAAGCACTTCATCACCTACCTGGATTTCTACCTGGACTACAAGTTCATCTCGCGGGTCTGGCTCTCGCCGGACGTGTGCAAGCCTGCAGCATCGCTGCATCTGGCGGTCAGCACCGGCAAGGTCAGTGTGATCGAGCATTGCAACGTCCATGGCAACTGGATGGGTGAACTCGCGCTCTGATCACGGGCGATGCAGATCCATCAACATGCGGAGCGCAGCGAGGCCTTGACCGGACTGCGCGCCGAGGATATCCACCAGTGGATAGACGGGTTCTTCGACGCCGGCAGCTTTGATGCCTTCCAGCGTTCCGGTCGGGAGTCGGGCTACGATCCGTACAATCACCGCAAATACCGGCACTGCGCGGAAGCCCTGGAGGATGCGGTCAGGATCTTCGGGGACCGCTACAGCCGTGACCAGATCAAGGCGGTCTTCGAAAGCCACATCCGGGACGACTACCAGGGCTACATGCCGCGACAGGAGGATTTCGAGAACGGCACCTTCGCGGAGAAGTATCATGCGACCGGTACCGGGGAGGACCTGAAGGCAATCCTGAGCGAGGCCGAGCTGGCCGACTATTTCAAGGGCAAGGCCTACGCGCAACGCCGTCCTCCGCAACTCTCATCCGGATTCTACTGGCGGATCGTCTGGCCGACGGTGAGCGCCGCCGTCCTGTTTGCCATTTCCTCCTTCGCGATCATCGTCCCGCTGTTCCGCCAGACCATGATGGAACAGAAGAAGGGGATGATCCGCGAGCTGACCCGGACGGCCGCCAGCGCGATCACCTTCTATCTGCACCAGGAGCAAAGCGGCCAGATGTCGAGGGCCGAGGCGCAGACGGAGGCTGCGGCCGAGCTGGCCCAGCTCCGATACGGCGACGACCATAAGGACTATTTCTGGATCACCGACATGCACCCGGTCATGATCATGCACCCCTACCGTCCCGATCTGGCCGGGCAGGACTTGACCGACTACACCGACAGCGAGGACAAGAGCGGGAAACGGCTGTTCGTGGAATTCGCCCGGCTCGTGCGCAACCACGGCAGCGGCTATCTCGAATACCACTGGCAATGGAAGGATGATGCCACACGAACCGCTCCGAAACTCTCGTATGTGGAAGGGATCCCCGAGTGGAACTGGATCATCGGTACCGGCATCTACATCCACGACGTTGAGGCGGAAATGGGCCGCCTCACCCGCAAACTGCTGATTGCCGACGGGGTCATCTTCCTCACCCTGTTCGCCATCCTGGGCAACCTGCTCTTCCAGAGCCGCCGTATTGAACAGGAGCGCACACGTGCCGAGAACGGGCTTCGCGAGGCGAAGGACCGTTACCGCGCACTCGTGGAGGCATCCGGAGAGGGATATCTGCTCGAGATCGGCGGGGAAACCGTCTATTCCAACCACACCATGCAGGCGATGAGCGGCTACAGCGAGGCGGAACTGGCCGCCATGGACATTACCAGCCTGCTCGCCCCCGGCGTGGAATCCAATACCTTCGCGGCCAGCCACCTGCGCCAGGTCTACGACGGCGAGGCCCCCTCCGCCCGCTTTGAAGCCGTCCTGCGAACCAAATCAGGGACATCGCTGGAAGTTCGGGCATCCACGGCCCGGATTTTCCTGTCGCAGAAACTCGGCCATGTCATCCTGTTCCAGAGCCTTGCCCGCAGCCACGAGGAAACCCTGCGAGGCTTTCATCTCGCCGCCCCGACGTCCCTGGCAACCGGGGAAACCCTGGACGGCGGGCTTGAGCACAATATCCGCCAGAGCCAGACCCCCGGCGCGGTGGTTCATGCGCTGGCACAGCTCCCGGCCTGCATCCGAGCCCTGACGGATCAAGGAACCCGTCCGGAAATCCTGCGCAAGATCATCGGCGACACGTTCGACGCCTCGATCCGCCGCTTTATCTCGCTGTCCCTTGATGCCATCCCCTCCCCCCCCGTCGCCTTCGCCTTCCTTTCCCTCGGCAGCAATGCCCGGCATGACATGACGCTCTTTTCCGATCAGGACAACGCCCTGGTCTTTGCCGATGTGCCGGATGACCGGCTGACCGAGACGCGCAGGCAGTTCCTGCGTCTCGGCGACGATGTTTGCGGACGACTCCGGCAGGCTGGCTATCCCTACTGCCCCGGCGGCATCATGGCCGCCAACCCGAAATGGTGCCTCTCGCTCTCCGAATGGAAACGGCAGTTTGACAAATGGATCGGGGATGCCACTCCTCAGTCCATTATCGAGGTCAATGTCTTTCTCGATATCCGCTGCGCATTCGGTGACGAGACCCTCGTGGTGCAGATCCGGGATCATGCACAATCCCTGGTCCGGGAGAATCCGGCATTCCTGATGTATTACGCCGTCAATTGCCTGCAATACAAGGCGCCGCTGACGCTCTTCGGGCATCTGAAAGGCCATCGGCAGGACGGGAGGACAACGATCAACATCAAGGAGTGCATCAAGCCCATCGAGACCCTTGCGCGCCTCTACGCGCTCAAGCACGACATTGCCGCGATCGGAACCCTCGACCGGATCAAGCAGCTTCAGAAGCTCGATGTACTCCCGGCCCAGACCGCTCTCGAGATGGGCTATGCCCTCGATTACCTCTGGCAACTTCGCTTCTACCACCAGCTTGCCAGCGACGATGGACTGATCAACGATGAGCTGGATATTGAATCGCTGACCGATATCGAGCGCCAGAACCTGCAGAATGTACTCTCCAGGATTCCACTCTTCCAGGCCCGGCTCAATTTCGACTTTCCCGGCGCAGCTACCATCTGAGGGCAAGCCGACCACCCGTGGTCCGGTCGAAAACCGACTGGTAACTTTACGGGAATATATTCACACGAAGTCACGAAGGCTTATGATCCGGGGAAACTACGGAATACGCGGAACACACGGAAAAGAGAACCCTCGCTTACGTATATGAACAGGAATCTAGTTGGCCACAAAAAGCACATAAACCACAAAAGGGATACACCATGTTGTTTTGTGTATTTTGTGCTATTTGTGGCTATCAATTTCGGTGTTTAGCATTATGATTGTTTCCGTGTATTCTGTGTGTTCCGTAGTTAAGAATTGGTATCAAGCAGTGAAGTTTTAGGTAAGCGGGGACCGGAAAGCAGAACCGCAAAAGCAGGACTTGCGCGATTCCGTGCGATCTGCTCTCATAAGCCGCACCGATGGCAGGTTGCCAACGTGCAACGATTGGAATCATCACTAGCGAGGATCACGCAATATGAACGGTTTAAAGCGTCTCCAATATCCTTCTCATCGCCTGTTCGGCATGATGGTATTCGGCCTGTTCATCGGACTGGAAGCACTGGCCGCGCCGCGACTGCCGGGGTTCTTCACTGCAAATATGGTTCTGCAGCGGGATCGTGATGTTCCGGTCTGGGGCTGGGCCGAACCCGGCGAGAATGTCGTGGTTTCCTTTGCCGGGCAGACCGCGACAGCCACCGCAGGCGAATCCGGCACATGGCATGCGAAACTGGCCCCGATGCCGGCCTCCGGCGAGGCTCGCACCCTGTCGGTATCCTCCGCGACCAATCCGTCGGCTCAAGCGGTCGAGCTCGCGAATGTCGTCGTCGGCGATGTCTGGATCTGCTCCGGGCAGTCCAATATGGAGTTTGCGATGGGGTCGGTGATGCAGTCGAAAGAGGAACTCGCCACCGCCAATTATCCACTCATCCGGCACATGAAGGTCGAGAGGATAACGTCCGATCTCCCGGCTGCCGATCTCAGGAGCAACTGGATCGTATGCTCACCGGAAACGGCCGCCGGCTTCACGGCGGTTGGATATTTCTTCGCCCGCAAACTCCATCAGGATCTCAATGTCCCGATCGGACTGATCGGCTGCAACTGGGGCGGGACAAAAATCGAACCGTGGACACCCCCCGAGGGATTCCGTTCGATTCCCGAACTGGCCGCTATTTCAGCAAAGGTGGATGCCACTCTACCGGCGACGCCAGAAGGAAAGGCGGCCTACCAGAAGGCGCTGGGTGAAATGCGCGCATGGCTCCCGGTGGCGGAAGCTGCCGTGGCAAAAGATGCGACGCCCCCGGCGCTCCCGCTCCTGCCCTCCGTCGGTTCCAGCCACCAGGATCCCACCCGCATCTACAATGCCATGGTGCATCCCCTGATCCCGTTTGCCATCCGCGGCGCGATCTGGTACCAGGGTGAATCCAATGGAGACGAAGGCCTTTCCTACTACCACAAGAAAATGGCGCTGCTCAACGGGTGGCGGGCACTCTGGAAGCAGGGTGATTTCCCGTTCTATTATGTGCAACTGGCGAATTACGGGCAGCCGAATGACAATCCCGCCGGGAGCGATGGCTACAGTCGTGTGCGCGAGGCACAGTTCAAGAGCCTCGACATTCCGAAGACTGGCATGGCGGTGATCATCGACATCGGCGAGGCTGGCGATATTCATCCGCGCAACAAGCAGGATGTCGGACGGCGCCTCGCGCTCTGGGCACTGGCCAAGGAATTCGGTCAGACGAACCTCGTCTACTCAGGACCCCTCTTCAAGGGCTTCACCGTGGAAGGCAATGCGGTACGCATCTCCTTCAACCATGTCGGTTCCGGACTGATGGTCGGCAAGAAAACGGGGCTGGAGCCGGTGCAGGAAATGACGGATGGCAAGCTGGCGCGCTTCGCGATCGCCGGTGCGGATAAGCATTGGCAATGGGCAGAGGCCCGTATCGAGGGCAATACCGTGGTGGTATCCTGCGCAGCGGTGCCGGAACCGGTAGCGGTGCGTTATGCGTTCAGCCACAATCCCCAAGGCTGCAACCTCTACAACCGCGAAGGCCTTCCAGCCTCACCGTTCAGGACCGATGACTGGTAAGCCCGGACGCACTGGATAACCCCACTGGCAATGCCCCGCCCACGCATGCTCGCACGGGCGGCGGCACGTCAATTTGTCACTGCCGCGTTACAAATCTCCGTTTTGTGTTCTTGCCCGTGCTGAATGAATACGGTAGAAATGCGGACATGATATCAAGCGATTCAGGCACTTTCCGTACATGGCGTCAGGACATTTACGCCGGGACCGCTCTCGTGCCGCGGGACGCCGAGGGCGCGTGTCCGTTTCAAACCTGTGTTGAACCCTTACGTAACCCTCCTCCAGGAGTACCATGACGAAGAAAACAGAAAAGATCCGGTTTGCAGTTATCGGCTGCGGGATGCTGGCGCGCAGCCAGCACCTGCCCAATATTGTCGCCTCCTCCGAGGCATGCC
>CAZGBW010000201.1:0-5544 GCA_964523995.1 uncultured Victivallales bacterium
TTCAAGACGGCGTGATCTATCATTCTGGCGACCTGCGACCGCGTATACATGATATGGGTTCTCCAGTAAGGGTTGACGATGCACTGCGACTAATAGCAAATGAAGGGAGTCAAGACCATGAAAAAAGCTCGTCGGATGGTGTTATGTTCAATAATCGCTGGCAGCATCGCCTGGTCTGGCGGTGCGGCCAGCTGCAGAGCGAAGGAGGTGGAGATGGATTCGATTGTGTTGGGTGCAGGGTGTTTCTGGTGTGTGGAGGCGGCGTTTCGCCTGGCGGATGGTGTGTCGGAGGTTCAGGTCGGTTACACGGGCGGAACGGTTGAAAACCCGACTTACCAGCAGGTTTGTACGGGAACGAGCGGGCATGCCGAGGTGGCGAAGGTTACCTTTGATCCATCCCGGATATCCCTGGAACGTCTCATGGATCTGTTCTTGACGGTGCATGACCCGACGCAGCTTAACCGCCAGGGGGCGGATGTCGGCACGCAGTACCGTTCGGCGGTCTTCTGCCATTCCGCCGAACAGCGGGATTCCGTGAAGGCATTGCTGGTAGCGGCTCAGCAGCTGTATGGCGGCAAGATCGTGACCGAGGTTTCCCTGCTGGGCGTCTTCTACAAGGCCGAAGACTATCACCAGGAGTACTTCGCGAAGAATCCGAAGGTGGGCTACTGCCGCGCGGTCATTGCCCCGAAGGTGGAAAAAGCCAGGAAACTGCTTCAGATCAAGCCGTGAGAACGGCATTGTCGTGTGGGGCGGAAACCAATAGGCTGCTGTGCTATGCCGGGATGGCGATCACGGGACGGGAAAGCGCTAGCGGCGTGATTCCTTGTCAGGAGCGTGCGTCAGGGGCGGGAGGTTCAGGTGATGGACTCAGCGATCAGCATTATCGGGGCAAGGCAGAACAATCTCAAGGGGTTCGATCTGCGCATCGCGCTCAATGCGCTGACGGTGGTGACGGGCGTGAGTGGTTCCGGAAAGTCGTCGTTGGCCTTCGATACGGTCTATGCCGAGGGCCAGCGGCGGTACGTCGAGACCTTCTCGCCCTACGCGCGGCAGTTCCTCGACCGTATGGACAAGCCGAAGGCGGATCGGATTGATGGTATTCCACCCGCCATCGCGATTGACCAGACCAATCCGGTGCGCACCTCGCGCTCGACCGTCGGCACGATGACCGAACTGAACGATCACCTTAAGCTGCTGTATGCGCGGGCGGCCCGGCTGGTGTGTTCCGGTTGCGGGCAGACCGTCCGGCGCGATACACCGGAAAGCATCGTGGAGTCCCTTGAGGCGAGCCTGCCACCGAAGACGCGGATGCTCGTGGTCTTCCGGGTGCCGGTGCCCGCGAATTTCACGGCCGGGGAAGTCAAGGAGGCCCTGGAGCGTCAAGGCTATGTCCGACTGCATGCGGAGGGGGATGGCTTTCTCGATGTCGTCCAGGATCGGCTGGCGCTATCGGCCGCCGGCCGCGGGAGGCTGGTTGAGGCGCTGGAGGCGGCTCTACAGCATGGCCGGGGGCGGGTTGCGGTGATCCCGTTGCTGGCGGATGGCACGGAAGGGGCGCCAAGGCGGTTCTCGGCGGATCTGCATTGCGCGCAGTGCGATCTGCATTACCGCGATCCGGTGCCGAACCTGTTCTCATTCAATTCCCCTGTGGGTGCCTGCGATGTATGCCGCGGGTTCGGACGCTCGATCGGGATTGACTACGGCCTTGTCGTGCCCGACGAGGGGCTGTCGCTGGCAAAGGGCGCCGTGAAACCGTTCCAGACGGAAAGCTATCGCGAGTGCCAGACGGACCTCCTGCGCTTTGCGCGCCGGCGCGGTGTGCCGATAGACCGGCCCTGGCGGAGCCTGGGCGATGAGGATCGCCACTGGGTGGTGGCGGGAGACGGCCGCTGGGAAGACGGCTGCTGGTACGGTGTGGACGGTTTCTTCACCTGGATGGAAAGCAAGAGCTACAAGATGCACATCCGGGTGCTGCTTTCGAAATACCGGGCCTATACAACCTGCACGGCGTGCGGTGGCGCAAGGCTCAAGCCGGAAGCCCTGAACTGGCGGTTGGGACCGGACGCGGGACTGGACATCCATGAACTGATGCTGCAGCCGGTTTCCGCCAGTGCCGCGTTTTTCGAGACCCTGGAACTGCCACTGCCGCTTGAGCAGGCCACGATGCCGCTGCTGGGCGAGATCCGGTCTAGGCTGCGCTATCTCAATGAAGTCGGACTCGGGTATCTGACACTCGACCGGCAGTCACGCACGCTGAGCGGTGGCGAAGTCCAGCGGATCAACCTGACCACCGCCCTGGGAACGACGCTGGTGAACACGCTCTTCGTGCTGGACGAACCGAGCATCGGCCTGCATCCGCGCGACACCGGGCGCCTGACGGCGATCCTGCGCCGTCTGCGGGATGCGGGCAACACCCTTCTGGTGGTGGAGCATGATCCGGATGTGATGCGGACGGCCGACGCGATCATTGACATGGGTCCGGGGGCCGGGGAGCATGGCGGCGAGGTGGTCTTCCAGGGCACGCCGCTGGAACTCGAATCCTCGACGGCATCGCGAACGGGGGCCTATCTTCGCGGCGACCAGACGGTCAGCGCCGGGCTGGCCTGGCTGCCGCCACCGGGCCCGGGCGATCCGCATCTGGAGATCATCGGCGCGTCGGCCAACAATTTGCGAGGCATTGATGTACGCCTGCCGCTGGGCCGGCTCGTGTGCATCACGGGGGTCAGCGGCAGCGGAAAGAGCACCCTCATCGAGGATGTCCTGTATCGAGGGCTGCTCAAGCGCCAGGGGCTTCCGGCCGAGCCCCCCGGTGAACACCGCGACCTGCGCGGCGCGGGGCATATCGGCGAGGTGGTGATGATTGACCAGCGCTCCATTGGTCGGACCACCCGGTCGAATCCTGCAACCTACGTCGGGGCCTGGAATGCGATTCGCGACTGTTTCGCCATGCTGCCGGAGGCCAAGGCAAGGGGCTACAAGGCGGGGACATTCAGCTTCAACTCCGGCAAGCGCTGCACGGCCTGCGGGGGGAACGGGTATCAGCACATCGAGATGCAATTCCTGAGCGACGTCTACCTGCGCTGTCCGGAATGCGACGGCACGCGGTTCCAGGCCGAGCTGCTGGAGGTCAGGCTGCGGCTGGACGGCGGGGCACCCCGTTCGGTAGCCAATGTGCTGGAGATGACGGTTTCCGAGGCCTGTGCCTACTTTGCGGAGGTACCCGCGGTGCGGCGGGCGCTGGCACCGCTGGTCACGACCGGGCTCGGGTATCTGCGCCTGGGGCAGTCCGTGCCGACCTTGAGCGGCGGCGAGGCCCAGCGCTTGAAGTTGGCGGCGCATCTCAAGGAAACAGAGACGAAGGCCGCGAAACCAACGCTGTTTCTGCTGGACGAACCGACTACCGGTCTGCATTTTGAAGACATCGCCGTCCTGCTCCGGGCCCTGCGCGAGCTGGTCGTCCGCGGTCATTCGGTGGTGGTGATCGAGCACAACCCGGACGTCATGCGGGCCTCCGATTGGATCGTGGATCTGGGACCGGAGGGCGGCGACGCGGGCGGTCAGGTGGTCTGCTGCGGGACTCCGGAGACGGTGGCGGCCTGCGAGGATAGCTACACCGGGGCTGCCCTGCGGGCCCGGGGATTGCATGCGGCGGGCGCCGCAAGGCGGGCGAGGGCCTTACGGGAGATCACGGACGGGGCTGCATGGGGCTTGCCTGGCAAGGCCGACCGGTCCGACGCGACCGACCCGATGATCCGGATCGTCAATGCGCGGGAACATAACCTGCGTCATGCGGATGTGACCATCCCGCGCGATGCGTTCACCGTGATCACCGGGCTCAGCGGCAGCGGTAAGAGCACGGTCGCATTCGACATCCTGTACAACGAGGGGCAGCGCCGCTATCTGGAATCGCTCAACGCCTATGCCCGGCAGTTCGTGCAGCCCGCCAGCCGGCCCGAGGTGGATTCCGTGACCGGCGTCCCGCCGACCGTGGCCATCGAGCAGCGGATCAGCCGTGGCGGCCTGAAGAGCACGGTGGCGACCGTCACGGAGGTATATCATTACCTGCGCCTGTTGTTTGTGAAGCTCGGTGTTCAACATTGCCCGGAATGCAACGTGCCCATCCAGCCGCAGTCACCGGAGAGCATCACGGCGGAGGTCATGCGTCTTTACAGAGGCCGGACCGTATCCGTCCTGGCACCGCTGGTCGTCGCCCGGAAAGGGTACTATACCGATCTGGCCAAATGGGCGATGGCGAAGGGGTTCTCGCAATTACGCGTGGACGGCATCCTGCTTCCCACCGCGGCCTGGCCGCGACTGGATCGCTATCGCGAGCATGACATCGACCTGCCGATCGGGGAAATGACGGCCGGTGCCTCGAACCGGCTGGCACTGCACGCGCTGATCGAGAAGGCCCTGGGGCACGGTGATGGCATGGTGCGCGTGGCCGCCACGGGGGTGGCCGGGGGCAAGGGACAAGGCGACGGGAAGCCGCCGGAAACCATGTACTCGACCGTGCGGTCCTGCCCGGACTGCAGCCGGAGTTTCCCGGAGCTGGATCCCCGCCAGTTTTCGTACAACTCGAAACAGGGGTGGTGCGAACGCTGTTTCGGAACTGGTCTGGAGCTGCGTGGATTCGACGCGGATCAGACCGGGGAGGAGGCTGCCTGGGGCGGTGCCGATGCGGGAGAGGGATCCCTGGCTTGCCGCTCCTGCGGTGGAAAACGGTTGAAGCCCGAGTCGCTGGCGGTGCGTTTTCGCGGCCAGGGCATTGATGCGGTTGCCGGGCAGACCGTGGAAGAGGCCCGCGTCTCGCTCGGAGGGTTGGCGTGGACCAAGGCCGAGGCGGCGATCGCGACGGAACTGCAGACGGAGCTGTGTGCCCGACTACAGTTCATGGAAGAGGTCGGGCTTGGATACCTGACCCTCGACCGGTCCGCACCGACCTTGAGCGGCGGCGAGGCACAGCGTATCCGCCTGGCCGCCCAGCTCGGGTCGAATCTGCGGGGGGTATGCTATGTGCTGGACGAGCCGACGATCGGGCTCCATCCGCGCGATAACCAGAAACTGCTCGCCACCCTGCGGCGGCTGCAGTCAAAAGGCAACACGATCGTGGTGGTCGAGCATGACGACGACACGATCCGGCAAGCGGATCACATCATTGATCTCGGCCCCGGGGCCGGCGTCGAAGGCGGTCTGGTGATCGCCTGCGGCACGCCAGCGGAGGTAATGGTGAATCCGGCCTCCGTGACCGGGCGGTATCTGAACACGCCGTTAGCGCATCCGCTTTCCGGCAAGCGCCGTCCCTGCGGCGAGGCGGACACCGAGATGTTATCCATCCGGAATGCGCTCCTGAACAATCTGAAGGGAATCTCGGTGGATATCCCGCTCCGGCGGCTGGTCTGTGTGACGGGCGTCAGCGGCAGCGGCAAGAGCACACTGGTTCGCGACGTGCTGCTCCAATCGCTGCAGGCGGGCCTGAGCGGGACGAAGAAACCGCAGAAGGCGGCGGCTGCATACCCTGGCTGCTCGGCCATTGAAGGC
>CAZGBW010000202.1:0-5530 GCA_964523995.1 uncultured Victivallales bacterium
CTCCCGCAGGATATCAAACAGCGGTCCCTTGCCAAGGATTTCGGCAAGCATGGCGCAGGCGGGGGGGATGTAGCGGGCGAAGCGACGGGTGGCGGGAATGGCGGAAAGCCGCCCGTAGGCACCGAGCGCCTGGGCCAGGCGCTGGATGGCGGCGGCGGCGAAGGCATGGCGCACGGCCTCGCCGTCGGGGACGAGGGTGCAATAGGCGTCGAGCAGGAGGGTGCGATCCCTCGCATCGAGCATGGCGTAGGGGTCGCACAGCAGCGAGGCCAGGTCGTAGGCGGCGGCACCCAGGCGCAGTCCCTGGAAGTCGATCAGCACCGGACCGCCATGCCGCAGCAGGATGTTGCTGGACTGCAGATCGCGATGCACGGGCACTAGCGGCTGGGCAAGCAGGTGTTGCGCGACGGGGGCAAGTTCCGCCAGCGCCTCTTCAATGCGCGCCGGTGGCAGATGCAGGGTGTCGCGCAGGAAACAGGTGGCAAAGAGATCATGCTCCCATTGGTAGAGCGCAGGCGAAAACGGGGGTTCCAGCGGCGGGAGCACCTCGGGGACAAGGCCGTGCAGGATGGCAACCTGCCCGATCGCGCGGCGGTAGTGGTGAAGGCGGACGCGCCGCGACATGCCGGGAAGGGCATCCTGCAGAGAACGGGTTCCTGCATCCTCGAAAAGAACCGCCTTCTGCACCGGCAGATCCAGGAGCACCTTCGGGACGCGGATCCCGGCGGCGGCCAGGGCCCGTGCGATTCCGGCATAACGCCCGTTCTCGGCACGGCGGCGATCGTCGTAGCGAATGAGGATGGAGGAACGCCTGCCAACGGCGAGGCGCTCGAAAGAACGGTCGGAACCGCGGGCGGGAAGCGCGGTCAGCATCGCTTCGCCGGGCGAGGCACGCAATGCGCGGAACGCGGCGGCAAGGACGGGGTCTGACGACGGGAGCGCATCGGCACGAACGAGCGTACTGCCATCAAGGTCGCCACGCACATCGGCGGCGCGTCCCGCCACGCTGGAGGCTACTCGGATGCCGGGGTGCAGACGCGCCCCGTCCCACAGCACGCTGTCGGCGAGTGTCACGGAGGAGGCGATACGAACATCACGCCCGATGGCGGCAAAGCCATCGATCCGGGTACCGGCGGGAATGGCACGGCGCATCCTCCGCGCCTCCGCGTCAAGCAGAAGTCCCGCACCGGGCAGTTTCCGGCGATGGGCCTGCGCGATGTCGCGGTGGGCATCAAGGTAGCGCTCCGGCGACCCCAGATCGGCCCAATAGGTGTTCTCGACAAGGCAGCCCCGCACCGCCACGCCCTGCGCCAGCGCACGGCGGTAGCCGTCCACCACGGAGCAGAAAGGCTCCTCGGGCAGGAACGACAGGATCGCCGGCTGAAGAAGCTGGACCCCGCAGAAGGTGAAGGTGCCAGGTCCGCCGGACGCGGCGGAGGCAAAGTTCGTGATGTTCCCGTCCGGCGTCATTTCGACCGTGCGGGGCCCCCTGGTCTCGTGCATCCAGAGGGTCGCCAGCGGACGGTGGCGGCAGAAGTCCTTGATCAGCGACTGCAGGTCCAGTTCGAAGGCGATATCGGTATTCACCAGCCAGAACGGTTCGCTGCCGACGAAATGGGCCGCCCGCCGGAGCGCTCCACCGGTCCCGAGAATCTGCGGCTCGAAGGAGAGTTGAAGGTGGATGGACGGATCGCGCTGGCGGCGGCACCAGTCCAGCAACGGCTGCGGCTGGTGATGCTGGTTGATCAGGAATTCGGTGACCCCGGCGCGACGAAGGGCATTGATGACATGCTCGATCACGGGAATCCCCCAGAGCGGCATCATCGGCTTGGGCAGGTCATGCGAGAGGGGCACCATGCGCGAACCGAACCCGGCGGCCAGCAGGACGGCTTTATGGGGGGCACGCGGCGGCATCATGCGTCGCTCCCGTAAAGCAGGCAGGGGTTGCGTTGTTTCCCGAATGCGCGATGCGCGGGGCGCCATCCGGCGGCGATGTCGGCGGGGGCGACCCGGTCAAGCAAGGCAAGGCGAACCGTGTCGGTCCCCAGAAGCTTATCGAAAAAGTCGGGGCGCGTGTGGCGGCGGTTCCAGACGCGGTTGATCCCGTAGAGCGTCGCCAGCGCGTGCAGGATGGTGATGCCGGTGAGCACGGGCCGGAAGCTGGCCGCGTCGGTGACCGTCAGGCGTATGCCCGAGAACGGACGGCTGCCTGCAGCGTTCGGCGGACGGTAGAGGTGCGTATGGAACAGCACGCCAGGCAGGCGGTGATCCGTGAGCGCCTCGGCAAGCGGCTGCGCCCTGGTCCATGGAGCGCCGATGAGCTGGAAGGGCATGGCGGTCTGGCGGCCGTGGTCGATATGCGGAAGCCCCTCGAAACAAACGGTGGCCGGGAAACAAAGCGCCGACTCGCGCGAGACAATGGACGGGGATGGCCGCATGAAGGGCGGGGCATCGGCAAGAGGTATCGTGTCGCGATGATAATGGCGCATGGGGGAGACGTTCACGGTTACGTCGGGAACCACGTTGTCGCGCAGCCAGAGCGCCGTCTCGCCGGGGGTCATCCCGTAAACCATCGGGGCGGGAATCGCACTGATGAAACTTTCGAAGCGCGGATCGAGGCCGGGACCGTCCACCGTGCGCGGCAAGGGAATCGGACGGTCCGCCACGATCACCGGCAGTCCGGCGGCGGCAGCAGCCTCCAGAACGAGCCGGAGCGTGGATACGTAAGTATAAGGACGGCATCCAAGATCTTGAAGGTCAACGACAAGCGCATCGAGACCGCGCAGCCAGGACGGAAGGGGCTTGCGGGTGTCGCCATAGAGCGAGTGAACCGGGATCCGCCAGTCCGGATGACGCTGTGAACGACAGAGTGCACCGGCGGCGGCGGTGCCGAAAAAACCATGCTCGGGGCCCATGAGGCAGACCAGCGACAGACCGCGCTCATCATGTAGGCGCTGCGCCGTGGTCACGCCACGGCGGTCCACGGCCGCCAGATGACTGACCAGACCGATGCGCTTCCCCTGCAAGGACTTAGCGTACTGCAGGGGAAGCGCCTCGATACCGGGCTCAAAAGCCTGTTTGCCTGGGGTTTTTGCGGACATTCCGGCAAGTCTGGCGCAGACGCGCCCGCGTTTCAAGTTTCAAATCCGCAAACCGCAGGGGCCGGCATGGCAAACCCGGTTATTCAAGAACGTGGGGAGGCGGTTTGGAATTGAAATTCCCCGCGCAAAATAGTATTAGCGCCGACGTTGATTATGGAGTCACGCTTCCCCTTGTCCTTGACCACCCCCGTGGTTCTCGCTGTTTTCTAACACTCGTATAGCCTGATCATAACCGGGAAAGGCTATCTTCATTGACGAGTGGCGTAAAAAGGGTGTCCCTTGTTCCTTTTCCCTTGTTCCTTTCTGCGCAACATACCCACGAGGAGCCATCATGATGCCGAGAATTCGGATTATGCTAAATATCGCAACCCGGTTACTACCTGTGGCGGCGCTGTCGCTTGCCCTGCTTCATGCTCACGATGCGCGGGCGGCTGATCTGGCAACATGGGATACTGCTAGTATATCAGGTAGTCCAAGCACACTTGCGGCAACGGTTGCTTCCAACATGGAATCATCCACCCTGACGCGTGGTAGCGGTTTGACGGCATCTTCGTTGGCGAGTGCGTTTTCATCAACGGCCTGGAATGGACCGACAGATCTAGCAGGATCAATAACCAGTAATGACTATTACCAGATTACGGTTCAAGCAGCATCGGGATATGTCTTGAACCTCTCAGCACTGGCCTTCAATTTCCGGCGTTCCAGCACGGGCCCCAACGCGATGCAATGGCGTTACAGTCTCGATGGTGCGAATTTCACAACAATCGGTACAGCAATATCCTATACGTTGGACAGTGGGGATGGCCACGCTCAAGGCCCTGTTGTTCTATCCGGGATCTCGGATTTACAGAACGTCGCTGCCAATACTGTTGTTACGCTCCGGTTGTACGGTTGGGGAGCCTCGGCATCTGCTGGCAGCGGTGCAATCGGTAAATTGGCAGGAAACGATCTGGTTGTATCCGGGACAACGGCTTCTGCCGGCCCCGCAGCCCCGGCCTCCTTCGCCGCCGCTGTGGCCAGCCACCAGCAGATCAACCTTTCCTGGACGAAGAATGGGGCGGGCAACAATGTCATCGTGGCTTGGAACACCGCGAGCAGCTTCGGCGACCCAGTAGACGCGGCGACCTATACCGCAGGAGGTGCGATTCCCGGCGGCGGGACTGTGCTGTATGTCGGCAGCGACACCAGTGCGAACCATACCAGCCTCGACGCCAACGTCACCTACTACTACAAGGCGTGGTCGGTGGATGGCAGTACAGAATACTCGGCAGGAGTCACCGCCAATGCCACAACCGACGATCTCCCCGCCCCCACGGTCAATGCGGCCTCGGCCACGAATGCCACGGGGTTCACGGCGGCCTGGGGCACGGTGCCCGGCGCGGACGGGTATCGGCTGGCCGTCGCAACAAATTCGGTCATGATTGGCGATACGGTCCTGCTGAACGAGACATTCGTTAACTTCACGACGCCGGAGAACACGGAAATCACGGACGATCTGAACACCTACACGCTGGTTTCTGGATGGACGGGTGAAAAGGTTTACGCGGCTAATGAGGACGGGCTCGCAAAGCTCGGGACCACCAGTGCACGTGGTATTCTGGTGACGCCTGCGCTTGACTTGTCCGCAGGAAGTGGCATCACGCTGAGGTTTAATGCGAAAAGCTGGAGTGGCGATTCAACGGCCATCCAAGTTATGCATGCTCCGGATGGCGTTAATTTCGTCCAGGTTGTTGCAACTATTTCACTGACGGAAAGTATGGTGTCCTACTCGCGCAGCATTGAGGGTGGCACCGCTTTATCGAAGATCCGGTTCTATCCAGTCAACAACAGCAATGATCGTTATTATCTCGATAATATCCAGGTCGAGCAGGAGTCCACCTACCTGGATGGCTATGCGAATCTGCCGGTAGGGGATGTTGCCGCCTATGCCGTCACAGGCCTGGTCAGCAGCACCGAGTATTTCTACCGGGTGCGGGCGACGAATGATAACAGCACCAGCGCGAATTCGGCTGTGCAGAGTGTGACGACGCTGGTGATGCCGGCTCCATCCTCCGTGTGGACGAGCACGACCGGCGCGTTGGAATTCGTCGCGAACTGGAGTGCTGTGACGGAGGCGACCGGCTATTATCTGGACGTTTCCACCAACAATGCATTCACCGTGTATCAGCCAGGCTACAGCAACCGCGTGGTCAACGGCATCAACACGACGACGGTGACCGGTCTGCTGGCCTCGCTAACCTACCATTACCGGGTGCGGGCCTACGATGCCGGCTCGACCAGCGCGTACTCCGCCACGCAGAGCGTCACGACGACCATCAAGCCGGAGCCATCCAACCACGCCACCGGCTTCGGGGCCGCGACGGTCACCCATCGTACGATCATACTGGACTGGAACGATGCCAGCGGCGGCATTATTCCAGACGGCTATC
>CAZGBW010000203.1:0-5498 GCA_964523995.1 uncultured Victivallales bacterium
CTGCTGGAAGGGTTACGGGACACGGCTGGCTGGGTCGAGCGTGATTTCTGGGCCGAACCTGCGCCACCGGGAACGGTTGAGCCGCTTTGGCGGGGGGCCAATACGAATCGCTGGGGGAACACCCTTACCCGGCCGGTTCAAGCGAGCCCCCTGCATCAAGAGGAACCTGGCGGCAGCGCAAACACGGACGCGCAGGCGGAGCGCGTGGATGACAGCGATTTCCTGAAGGAACTGGGTTCCGTTGACTGGATCGGCGTTTCCTCCTACGCCAATGTCACGAACGAGAACCTCTACGGACTGGAGGATGTCAATCTGATGGTGCCGGAACCGGGCCAGATCCTGCTACTGGCCGCGGCGCTTGCCGTGGCGGTGCTTTCCATTCGCCGCTGGCGACAGGCCCCGGTGTAACGACTCCCACGCCATGGATGGCGAGCTGGCTTAATGCATTCGCCTTTTTCATGGGATCGGACCTCCTTCGGATGCGTTTACGGTTTTGATGATTTGCGGACGCCACCACCGCGCGAGATGCGGTGGCGGTGGCGCCTCAAACGTGACACGATTGCCGGTGAACGGATGGTGGATGGCGATGGATAGCGCATGCAGCGACAGGAAGCGGCCCGGACCGTCGGCCGGTCCGTATTTCCGGTCGCCGACCACCGGATGTCCCTGTTCCGACAGATGGACACGGATCTGGTTCTTCCGTCCGGTCAGCAGCGTGATGTCGAGAACGCTGAAGCCGGAGGATTCCCGCAGGACCCGGTAAGCGGTCTTGGAGAGAAGCCCCTTCGCGGGGTCCGGTGTTGAATAGACCCGGAGCGCGGAATTCTCCGCCAGGTAGGAGGTGATGACTCCTTCCTTGCGGGGCATGCTTCCATGGACCACCGCGAGGTAGTGCTTCTCGACCGTTTCCCAGTGGTCCTGAAGCTTGCGTTTCGCCTCTTCCGTGCGGGCGAACACCAGGACCCCGGAGGTGTCGCGATCCAGGCGGTGGACGATGAAGATGCGCTCCCTGGATCTGGACGTTCCCTTGCGGACATAGTCCGTCAGCAGGTGATAGGCCGTGCGCGTCCGGTCGTTGTCCGTGGCGATGGTCAGCAAGCCTGGTGCCTTGTTGACGACGATGATATCACGATCCTCGTGCAGGATCGTGAGGCCTTCAATCCGGGCATGACGCCGACCCGCAGGAGGGCGCGTGGATTTCCCCTGGTCGCGGTGCGGTGGGTGGTTATTATTCATGGTGGATAAAACAACAGGCTTGGTTGGATGGAAGGGGTTGCGGTCAAGACGGGGCGAGGAACCGGGTTCGCCACCCGGTGCGCAGGCGGTCGGGCGGCGGTGGCCCCCCCTCGGTCTCGTGACGGACCAGCGCGGTGATATCGGCCTTGGTGGCGATCAGCGCGGAATCAATCCCGGCCGCATCGGTTTTCGCCTTGATGGAGAGCAGTCGTTTTTGGATAGCCTGTTTCTGTCCGTCACTCAGGCGGTCCTCTTTGCCTGGGGCATCGGGCAGTGCCTCCGGGGGGAGCTGGTTGGCGGTTTCCACAGCGGCCAGGATCGCCGGGCGATGGCGCTGGAGCGTATGCCGGGACAGCCCGCGTACGGCTTCCAGGCTGGCGCTGTCGATGGGCGCATGTTGCACGAGGGCAAGCAGATCCGCGTCCTGCATGATATGGTTTCGCGGTCGGTCCATCCGGCGGGCATCCTCCTCGCGCCAGCAGACAAGGGCGTACAGAAGCGTCCGCTGCTTCGGCGACCACCGGAAAGGCTTGTAGCGCAGGTAAACGGCATCCGGTGCGGCATCGGCATAGAGCGACGGCGTGTCATACATGCGCATCTCCTCGGCCAGTGCCTCGCCGTTGCCCCGCTCTGCCGCTGCCGCGCAGAGCGTATCGCAGAGGGCTGGCAGATGGCGGATATCGTCAAGCGCGTAGGCGAGCTGCTCGTCGCTGAGGGGGCGCTGCAGCCAGTTGCTTCGCGTTTCCGCCTTGGCTAGATGGATTTGCAGCGCATCCTTCAGCAGGTTGGAGAGCGAGACGGTGGAGAGCATCCCCGCGAACCCGGCTGCGCGGCGGGTATCGAAGACATTCCGGGGCAGGCTGCCAGTATGGCGGCTGAGGATCTGCAGATCCTGGATGGCGTCATGGAGAATAAGCTGAGTGCCCGGATCAGCCAGGACGTCGCCGAGACCGGGAAGGGTGGGCAGCGCCACGGTATCAATCAGGTGCAGGTCGCTATCGGACAGCCCGAGCTGGACGATGCCAAGCTGCGGGTAGAAGGTCCGCTCCCAGAAGAACTCCGTATCCAGCGCAACGCGCCCTGCCTTCAGTGCCCGGTTGCAGAGTGCCCTGAGTTCATGTTCGCTGGTGATCATCGGATGCCGTCCTCCTGCCGGTTGATGCGGTTGGACGGGGAGGCCCGAAGAGCCGGGCCATCAGGTCGCCGTTTACCAGGGTTCCAAGCGATCCGCGCGGGCAACTGCATTCGTCAAAGGTGGTGACGGCATCCGCGATCCACCCCGGTCCGGTGATCGCCACGGGAACCGGTGTGCGGGTATGCTTTCCGATTCGCACAGGCACGGGATGGTCCGGCAGGATGACGAGGGTCACGGGTTTCCCGGCCAGTCCCTGCAGGACACGGGCGACGACGCGGCGGTCGAAGGCCTCGATGGTCTCGATTTTCAGTTGCAGATCCTGCGCATGCGAGACCTCGTCAATCGCCTCGACGTGCAGGTAGACCAGATCGTGGGTTTCCAGGGCCGCCAGGGCGGCATCGGCCTTGCCCTCGTAGTTGGTATCAATGTAGCCGGTGGCTCCGGGAACCGTGATGACGTCCATGCCGAGACAGCGTCCGAGCCCGTTGATCACGTCCACGGCGGATATCACAGCGGACGTGATCCCGAATTTGTCATTCAGGGTGCGGATGGTGGCGGCGGATCCGCCGCTCCAGGGCCAGATGCCGTTGGCGGGGGGGCGTCCCTCCGCACGGGCACGGCGGTTGACAGGGTGATCCTCAAGAATGGCGGCTGCATCGCGGATGAGCTGGCAAAGGAACGCGGCGGTCCTCGCACCGCCGGGATCCTCGCCGGTCGGGAGGTGCTCGTCCACGCGGTTACCCTGGTTATCGTCCGGCTTCTCCGTGTACAGTGACGCGGAGAATTCGGGCCCCGACAGGATAAGCAGGTTGCGATAGCTCACGCCGGGATAGAAATGCACATTCCCGCGACCCAGGTCCCGGTTCAGGGTGGCGATGAGCGACTCGGCATCCGCCTGCGACAGGTGGCCCCCGGAAAAATCGGTAAGAATTCCATTCTCGACGGTTGTGAGATTGATGCGGAAGGCAATGTCGCCAGGCTGGAGGGGGATACCCCGTCCGGCAGCCTCCAGCACCCCGCGTCCGCAGTATTCGGCGTTCAGGTCGCAGCCGAGCACCGACATATTGGCGACATCGCTGCTGGTGGGAAATGCGTCAGGCAGGGTTAGCAGTGTGCCGCATTGACCGGTCCGGGCGATCGCATCCATGGCCGGGGTTCGTGCCGCTTGGAGCGGGGTTCGTCCGCCGAGACTTTCGATAGGCTCATCCGCCATCCCGTCTCCGAGAATGATCATGGTTTTATTCGGTTTCATAAAGGGCGGCGATTATGGGTAAGGCGATGGGGAAAGTCGAGCGGATTCTGCCACCACTGCACGTCAGGGGCGCATTGCAGTTGCGTGGGTTCCTCTTGCATCATGCAGCACAGGAACAGGCTGACTTTGTTGCTAGTCGTATGCGGAGTAGTTCACGACAATGTTCACGAGGTGGTTTTCCGAGGTAGTTCACGACAATGTTCACGAGGTAGTTCCTGTGCAATCGCATTGGGCGTGAGGCCACTGCTATCCATAGGCATTCCTCGCAGTCATCTGCCCGATACGCTTGAGAAGCGGTTTAGCTGTCGCAATTTCCTCTTTTCGTGTGCAAATGACACAAGCGCCTCCCTGCACCACTCAGCGATGCGCAGTCAGAGCACCCACTTCGTGAACTTTGTCGTAAACTATCCCGTCATAACTATTTCGTCAACTTTGTCGTGAACTACTTCGATCCAACGGCCCCCTGCCTGCGAGGTGCGGGTTACCCACGCATCTGCCATGCGCCCGTACGTCAGTTGCAGCTCCCAGACATAATGACGCAATCCAGCCTTCGCCACGAAAGAAGGGCGACATTATGTCTCTCCGTATCGCTGTACGGTCAGGCGTGTGGTCCGAATAATGGGTCTTTGGTGGCTATTCGCCTTTGCGTAGCACTTGGCACGGGGAGTGCTATCATGACCCAGTGAAGAAGCAGCAAAGGGGGGGGCATGGTTATGGACTTGAGTAAAATGACGCAGAAGGCGCAGGAGGCGATCCGTCAATCGCAGGTGGCGGCGGTACGCTACGGGCATCAGGAGATTGATGGCGAGCATGTGCTGCTTTGCCTGCTTGAGCAGGATGACGGACTGGCACCGCGACTGATCGAGCGGATTGGCGTCGACCTGGCAACACTGCGTGTGCGGCTGGATCAGGAACTGGCGAAGCGGCCCCGGGTTTCCGGCGGTGGTACCGAGGCGGGCAAGGTGTACGTCACGCAGCGGTTCAATACGCTGCTGGTCAAGGCCGGTGACGAGGCGCAGGCCCTGAAGGACGAGTATATCAGTGTCGAGCATCTGCTGCTGGCGTTTGTGGATGAGGAACGTCGGACAGCGGCAGGGCGTATCCTGGCGGAACTGGGGGTGACGCGGGATGCGCTGCTGAAGGGGTTGCAGGACGTGCGGGGTAACCAGCGGGTGACGAGCGACAATCCGGAAGGTGCCTATGAGGCGCTGCAGAAATACGGGGTGGATCTTGTGGAACTGGCGCGCAAGGGCAAGCTCGATCCGGTGATCGGGCGCGATAGCGAGATCCGCAGTGTAATCCGGATCCTCTCGCGCAAGACGAAGAACAATCCGGTCCTCATTGGTGAGCCGGGGGTTGGAAAAACCGCGATCGTGGAGGGGCTGGCGCACCGCATCGTGCGCGGCGATGTTCCGGAGGGGTTGAAAGACCGCACCCTGTTTGCGCTGGATATGACCGCGCTGATGGCGGGTGCCAAGTACCGCGGCGAATTCGAGGAGCGGCTCAAGGCGGTGCTTTCGGAGATCAAGGCCTCGGAAGGCCGGGTGATCCTGTTCATTGACGAGTTGCATACGATTGTCGGTGCCGGGCGCACGGAGGGGTCCACGGATGCGGGCAACATGCTCAAGCCGATGCTCGCGCGCGGGGAACTGCACTGCATCGGGGCGACGACGCTGGACGAATACCGCAAGCATGTGGAGAAGGATGCGGCGCTGGAACGGCGATTCCAGCCGGTGGTGGTGGATGCGCCCACGGTTGAGGACACGGTCTCCATCCTGCGGGGGTTGAAGGAACGCTTCGAGGTTCATCACGGCGTGCGCATCCAGGACGCCGCGCTGGTGGCGTCGGCGACGCTTTCGGACCGCTACATCAGCG
>CAZGBW010000204.1:0-5479 GCA_964523995.1 uncultured Victivallales bacterium
CCAAGGGCCTCGGCAGCGGGTATCCGATCGGTGCCGTCGTGGCGAACGAGAAGCTTTCCGACGTCTTCAAGCCCGGGAATCACGGCAGCACCTTTGGCGGAACCCCGCTGGCTTGCGCCGCCGCGCTGGCGACCCTGGATGTGATCGAGGAGGAAGGGCTCGTGGAGCGTGCCGCCGAGAAGGGGGCGCTGCTGAAGGAGGGCCTGGAGGATTTCGCGGAGCGTTTTGCGCATGTCAAGGAGATCCGCGGGCAGGGGCTGATGCTGGGGATCGTGCTGGATCAGGATGCCAAGCCGCTGACGCAGGCGTTTGCCGAGATCGGTCTGCTGGCAATCGCGACCGCTGGTAATGTGGTGCGTCTGCTCCCGCCGCTGACGGTCAAGGACGACGAGTTGGAAGAGGCGCTTGATATCATGGATGATTGCCTGGAGAGCATGCATCAGGAGGGTTGATCGGTGAAGCTGAATGATCTGAGAGGCGAAAAGGCGGGAATCTGCGTTTCCGGGGGACTCGATAGCCGGACGGTTACCAAGACGCTGGTGGATGCTGGCGTGAAGGTGGTCTGCTTCACGGCGGATCTTGCACAGCCGGACGAGACGGATATCCGGGCGGTGGTCGAGAAGATGGCGCCCTGCGGTGCCGAGACCGTTGTTGTGGACCTTCGGCAGGAAATGGCGGACGCCTGTTTTGAGGTGATTTCCTGTCAGGCGATGTATGACGGCGGGTACTGGAATTCGACCGGCATCGCGCGGGCGGTGACGGTCAAGGGGCTGCTGGCCGCCATGCAGGCAAAAGGCTGCACGGTACTCGTTCACGGGGCGACCGGCCGGGGAAATGACCAGATGCGGTTCGAGCGCTATACGAATGTGCTGGCGCCGTCCATGAAGGTTTATGCCCCGTGGCGGGATGAAGGGCTCCTGGAGAAGTTTCCAGGACGGCTGGAAATGGTGGAATACCTGCGGGCGGTAGGGATCGAGGCGTTCCCAGGTGGAAAGAAACGTTATTCCACCGATGCCAATCTTGCAGGACTCTCGCACGAGGCCGAGGACCTGGAGAGCCTGGAAACCCCGTGCACGATTGTGCAGCCCACCATGGGCGTGTGGCCGGCGAACGCGCCGGAGGCGTCGGAACTCTTCAGCGTCCGGTTTGATAAGGGTCGTGCCGTCGAGATCAACGGCAGCAAATTGGATCCTCTCCACGCGATGCTGGAAGCGAACCGGATCGGTGGGCGCAACGGGGTGGGTTTCAAGAACGCATTGGAGAACCGCATCATCGGAACCAAGAGCCGCGGCGTCTATGAGGCCCCCGGCATGGAACTGCTGGGGCGCTGCCTGCAGTGTGTCTATCAGGCCACGCTGGACCGTCGTTCACTGGCTCTTTTCCGGACCCTCTCCGCGTTGGTCGCTGACCAGATTTACGATGGCCGTTACTATGATCCCTCCACCACGGCGGCGATGGCCGCGATCCAGGTTTTTGCTGCGCATGCCACCGCCCTGGTCAAGGTGAACCTGTACAAGGGGAACGTCCTGTTCCAGAGTCTTTCCGAATGCCCCGCATCGCTTTATAACGAGGCGGACTCCTCGATGGAGGCCAGCGAGGGTCTTAACCCTGTCAGTTCACAGGGGTATGCGGAGATTCAGTCGGTCGAGGCCCGTTCCCTGGCCAGGGCTGGCCAGATCCGGCGTTAATCGCCCTTCCGTGGAGCCCGGCGTGGTCGCGGAACGGATCCGCTTCCACACGTCGGGGGTACGGAAATCACCGTCTAGCAGGGGCGTGCCAGGAGGTAGGGAAGAAGCGCTTGCGGGGAGTGGATGATGTCCGGTGCGCGGAGTCGGGATTCGTGCTGATGGCCACCACCGAGCAGGACGCAGCGGATACCGATCGCGGAGGCCACGTCATGGTCGTGGTTGGTGTCGCCGATGAGGAGTATATCCTGCGGGGGAAGCCTGATTTCACGCAGCAACGCCCGTCCGTTCTCGAGTTTCGATGCCGCGTGAAGGTTGTCGAGACCGGAGATGTGGCGGAATCGGTCGTGGATACCGCGTTCGGCGAGCATACGGTTCAGGATCGAGCCTTCGCACGCGGAGAGAACCGACATCGGAACCGCGGCCTCGCGCATGGCTGCCAGCACCTCGGCAATGCCACCGCGCAGCGGCGCTAGACGCGCGAGCTCGTTGTAGTGGTCATGGAACTCGACAGCGACCGCATCCCAGTCCTCGGTGCCAAGGTCGAACCCGAGACGCTCGTAGTAGGACTTGACGGGGAAATCGAAGATCATCCGGTACCCGGCGGTGTCGATCCTCGGCAGGCTCCTGGGACCGAGCATCCGGTTGATGGCGCCGACACAGGCGTCAACGTCATCCAGCAGTGTCCCGTTCCAGTCCCATAGGATATGTCTGATCATTGCAGCCTGGTCCGGGTGCCTTGTGCTGTTCATCACCCCCGGCGGTATCGGCCGTCGGGGGTGCCTGGGCGTGTTATTCGGCCTTACGCAGTTCCACCAGCCGGGAGGTGTTCTCCGCGATCCGGAAGGCCACGATGATCAGTTCACACCAGATCCGGGCCCCGAGCGTCCAGAGCAGGAAGACCAGGGGGGACAGGATGAGGAACAGCAGCCCTTTAAGGAATCCGCCCTGGAATCCCGCCCATATGAACATCAGCGAGCCGATCCCGGCGCCGATCACGCCCAGGATAAACAGCACCTTGATGACCCGTGTCGTGACGAACTCAGAAAACGACAGATCAAACAACGAACCCAGCACCCCCTTGTTTTCCATAATATCCTCCATGTGTTTATTAACCATTCCCATTGCCAACAAGACCCAGTTCGCCAGCACCTCCTTTCCCCGATGACTTTCCAATTGCCAGTCGCAACGTCGTGCTGCAACCAGAAGGTGGTCAGGAGTCGTCGTGCATGCCCGTGTAATGCATGTGGACATTTTCGGTTTACAATCAGAGAAGTCAAGCGGGAATCACCGGAGATTACTTGACCCTGCAATCCCGGTGGGCTTTAATGCGCCGGGGGTTTGATGGCGGGCTGGCGGTTACGAACGAACAGGAGCGTTATGGCGGGCGAGTATGTATATCAACTGGATCGGGTAAGCAAGCAGCATGGCGGCCATGTCATCCTCGATGACATCACGCTGGCGTTTTTCTTCGGTGCCAGGATCGGGGTGATTGGCGGCAACGGATCAGGCAAATCGAGCCTGCTGCGGGTGATGGCCGGTATCGATAACGATTTCATGGGCGAACGGATCGTCGCCAAGCGGGCGCGGATCGGCTATCTGGAGCAGGAACCGAAGCTGGATCCCGGCAAAACGGTCCAGGAGGTCGTCAACGAGGGCGTGGCCGTGCAGCAGGTCAAGCTCGCGCGCTACGATGAAATCTGCGGGAAGCTTGGCGATGAGATGACGGAAGCGGAATCCAGCGCGCTGAATGATGAGTTTGACCGGTTGCAGACCGAGATCGACCGCGAGGATCTCTGGGAACTTGATCATCATGTTGAAATGGCCATGGAAGCGCTGCGCCTGCCGGAGGCGGATACGTCCGTGGCAACGCTTTCCGGAGGAGAGAAGCGGCGCGTGGCGCTTTGCCGCCTGCTGCTGCAGAATCCGGACGTGCTGCTCCTGGATGAACCCACCAACCATCTCGACGCGGAGTCCGTCGGCTGGCTCGAGGAGCATCTTAAGCGCTTCACGGGAACGCTGATCGTGGTAACGCATGATCGCTACTTCCTGACCAATGTGACCGAATGGATCCTGGAGCTTGAGGCAGGGCGGGCGTATCCCTACAAGGGCAATTACGAGGCGTGGCTCGAACAGAAGCAGGTGATCAACGAACAGCGCGGCAAGGTCAATGCCTCGCGGCGCAAGCTGCTGGGTGAGGAGCTGGAGTGGGTGCGCATGAACGCGTCGAGCCGCCTGACCAAGAACAAGGCGCGCCTGAAACGCTACGAGGAGCTTTCCTCGCAGGAATTCGACACCCGTGAGGAGGAGCTCACGATCCGCATTCCGCACGGACGGCGTCTGGGGACGAAGGTGGTGGAGGCCAAGGGGCTGACGAAGGCATACGGCGACCGCATGATCATGGAGAATGTGAATTTCTCGCTGCCGCCCGGCGGGATTGTCGGCGTGATCGGCGGCAACGGTGCCGGCAAGACAACGCTCTTCCGCATGATCACGGGTGAGGAAACCCCGACGGCTGGCGCATTGGATATCGGCGCCAGTGTGGACATCTCCTACGTCAGCCAGACGCGCGATGCCTTATCCCCTGAGAATACGGTCTGGCAGGAGATTACCGGCGGACAGGAGAATATCGAAGTCGGGGGAAAGACCATGAACAGCCGCGCCTACTGCTCGCGGTTCAACTTCCGCGGTTCGGATCAACAGCAGAAAGTCGGCGTGCTTTCGGGGGGCGAGCGCAACCGTGTGCATCTGGCGAAACTGCTGAAAAGCGGGGGTAACCTGCTGCTGCTCGACGAGCCGTCCAACGATCTGGATGTGAATACGCTGCGGTCGCTGGAGGATGGCCTGATCAACTTCGGCGGCTGCGCGGTGGTCATCAGTCATGACCGCTGGTTCCTGGACCGGATCGCGACGCACATCCTGGCCTTCGAGGGGGACAGTGAAGTGTTCTGGTTCGAGGGCAACTACCAGTCCTACTGCGAGTGGCGGCGGAAGGAGAAGGGGGCCGACTGGCAGCCGCACCGCGTCCGCTACCGGCCCGTGCGCCCGGTGTAGAACCATTCTGGCTCGCTTGTCAGGCGGATATCAACAAGCTTGTGCCTTGACCTTTACATCGGCTGTTGCCGGAGCCAAACCGCAAGGAAGGGATCGCAGAAACGATAGGTAGTGTCGATTTTCTGGATTAATCGACGATTCACCAGAGCGACCATGGCTTTTCGCACAGAGGGTGCCAGTGTGATTCCCGTGCTTTCAATGAAGCTGGCCGACAGGGTTGATTCCCCGTCGGCATGGGCAAGGGCCCGCAGCACCTTCGTCTGGTGCGGACTTAGCGAGGGCAACAGTAACTCATAGGAGTCCTTCTGCATGGCAAACAACATGCTCCATGCGGCGGTAATGTCCTTGTCGCCGATCTCCTGACCATGAGACGTAACCTGCCATAGGCTGATGCAAAACCGCTGGACGTGACCTGGATTCTCATGACACGCATCCAAAATCGTATCCAGAAGGCGGTTGGGAATATGGCGCTTGCCGCTCTGGAACCGCTGGCGAAGAAAATCGCCAAAGAGTTTTCTGTCCAGCGGGCCGACAAAGAGACGGACAGCGGAGTTAAAGAAGGGGGATTGTTCATGGGTGAAGATCTCCTCCATCCGGTTGCGAATGCTGCCGCAAAACACAAAGGCGGTGTGTTGCTGCTGTTGGATTAAGCTGCGCAACTTGGCGATAATCCGCGCAGCGTCGTTCAACTCCAGAATGTCCTGAAACTCATCCAGGATCACAACCGCATTGCGCCATTG
>CAZGBW010000205.1:0-5477 GCA_964523995.1 uncultured Victivallales bacterium
TCGCCTGGCATTTGCAGCGAGCGGTCGGTGCATGCGAACGGGGCGATGCTGTACTCCATCCGGATCATTCCGGACCGTGGATCCTGGATCGAGATCCAGTTTGACACGTCGGATCTGATCTGGATTTACATGGACCGCAAGCGCCGGCGCCGCAAGTTCCTGGCGACGACTTTTCTCCGTGCCCTGGGATACGGGACCGATGAGGAGATTCTCGGTCTGTATTATGATTTTGCCGATGTCAATGTGAGCACCCGGCTGCGGGAAGAGGATCTCCTGAACAAGGTGTTCAAGGATGATATCATTGACCTGGATTCGAAGACGGTGCTGGCGCGCAAGTATGAGGCGCTGACCGATGCGGCGATCAAGCAGATCCGGGAGGCGGGGATCAACCGGATTTCGGTGGTGGATGTGTCCTGGGACGAGGGGCTGCTTCTGAAGAGCCTGAAGGCCGACCCGATGCACACCTCGGACGATGCCTTGAAGGACATTTATCACAAGCTTCGTCCGGGCGATCCGGCGACGCCGTCGAATGCACGCCAGTTGCTTCGCCGCCTGTTTTTTGATCCGCGGCGGTACGACCTTGGCCGCGTGGGTCGCTACAAGATCAATCAGAAGCTGGGGTTGGACGCGGAGATTGACAATGACATGCGGGTGCTGGATGAGCGTGATGTGATTGAGGCGCTGCGGCATCTGATCAATGTACGCCGCGGAAGCGAGAACGTTGACGATATCGACCATCTGGGCAGTCGTCGTGTGCGTACCGTTGGGGAATTGATGGAGAATCAGTGCCGCATGGGCCTTGCACGCACGGAGCGGCTGATTCGTGAGCGGATGACGTTGTTTGATCCGACGACGGGAACGCTGGCCCCGCAGCGTCTGGTGAACTCGAAGTCGCTCTCGGCCGTGGTACAGGACTTTTTCGGGCGCAGTCAGCTGAGCCAGTTCATGGACCAGACGAATCCCCTCTCGGAACTGGCGCACAAGCGCCGGTTAAGCGCGCTGGGGCCGGGTGGACTGAGTCGCGAGCGTGCCGGTTTCGAGGTTCGCGACGTCCATAGCAGTCATTACGGGCGGATCTGCCCGATCGAGACTCCGGAAGGTCCGAACATCGGATTGATCTCCTCGTTGAGCATTTATGCGCGTGTCAATGATTTCGGGTTTATCGAGAGTCCCTACCGCAAGGTGGACAACGGGCGGGTGACGGATCATGTGGAATACCTCTCTGCCGACAAGGAAGAGCGGTATGTGATCGCGCAGGCCAACGCGCCGCTGGAGTCCGATGGACGGTTCCGCAATCCGCTGGTATCGGTGCGTCATCGCGGTGACTTCCTGGAAGTGCCGGGCACGAAGATAGACTACATGGATGTTTCTCCCAAGCAGGTGATCAGTATCGCGGCGGGCTTGATTCCGTTCCTGGAGCATGATGACGCGAACCGTGCACTGATGGGGGCGAACATGATGCGGCAGGCCGTTCCCCTGCTGAGGGTTGAGCGTCCGTATGTGGCGACGGGACTGGAAGAGCGGGCGGCGCGCGATTCACGGGTGATGGTGCTGGCGGAGAAGGCGGGCACGGTTGCCTATGTATCGGCGATGAAGATTGTCGTCAGTGCGGATGGGTTGATGCCGTCGAAGCGTTCGGACGCTGGCAGTTTCCAGGAATACCGGCTGCAGAAGTTCAGGCGCTCCAATGCGGGGACCTGCATCAACCAGAAGCCGATTGTGCGGCTCGGGCAGCGCGTGGCGGCCGGGGAGACCCTGGCCGATGGACCGGCGACGGACCAGGGAGAGCTGGCGCTGGGCAAGAATCTGCTGGTCGCCTTCATGCCCTGGTGCGGATATAACTTTGAGGACGCGATCCTGATCAGCGAGCGGCTGGTGCGCGAGGACGCCTTCACCTCGATTCAGATCCAGGAGTTCGAGGTGGGCGCGCGGGACACGAAGCTCGGGCCGGAGGAAATCACGCGGGATATTCCGAATGTCGGCGAGGAGGCTCTTCGCAATCTCGGGCCGGATGGAGTGATCCGCCCCGGTGCGGAAGTGCGGCCGGGGGATATCCTGGTCGGGAAAATCACGCCGAAGAGCGAGACGGAACTGGCACCGGAGGAGCGTCTCCTGCGGGCTATTTTCGGGGAGAAGGCGGCAGAGGTGCGCGATACGTCCTTGACGGTACCGAGCGGCACGTACGGGATTGTGATGGACGTGAAGATCACGGCGCATAAGGAAGCAAAGAGCGCGGAGAGCACGCCGGCGGAGCGGAAGCGGCAGCGGAAGACCATCGACGATGAGCACAAGGCGAAGCGCCAGGAGCTGCAGAACGATCTGACGGAAGCGCTCAGCAATGTGCTGCTTGGCGAGAAAATCCCTCTGGATGTGCGGGATGCGGAGGCTGGCGAGGTCGTTATTCCCGCCAACCGCAAGATCACCAAGACGCTGTTGCGGAAGCTGGCGTCGGTGAGCGAGCATATTCAGATCGAGAGCAGTCCGATCCAGATCAAGATTGATACCATTATCGGCGAATACAAGCCGAAGTTCGCGGAGATGGACGAGGAGTTCGCGCGGGCGCAGGAGCGCCTCGAGAGCGGCGATGACCTGGACGTGGGGATCATCAAGCAGGTGAAGGTCTATATTGCCGCGAAGAAGAAGCTCTCGGTCGGGGACAAGCTGGCGGGGCGGCACGGCAACAAGGGGGTGGTGGCTCGGATTGTTCCGGATGCCGACATGCCGTTTCTGCCCGATGGAACGCCCGTTGAAGTGGTGCTCAATCCGCTGGGTGTGCCGTCGCGCATGAATCTCGGACAGGTGTTCGAGACGCATCTTGGCGCGGCCTGCAAGATTCTGGGAATGCATGCGGCGACCCCGGTCTTTGACGGCATCAAGGAACTGGACATTGATAATCTGCTTGAGAAGGCCGGCCTGCCTCGAGACGGGAAAAACGTCCTGTATGACGGTCGTACGGGCGAGCCGTTTGACCAGCGCGTTGTGGTGGGGCAGATCTATATCCTGAAGCTGCACCATCTGGTGACGGACAAGATTCATGCGCGGGCGGTTGGCCCGTATTCACTGGTCACGCAGCAGCCGCTGGGCGGCAAGGCCCAGTACGGCGGGCAGCGTTTGGGCGAGATGGAGGTCTGGGCTCTGGAGGCCTACGGGGTTGCGTATGCTCTACAGGAGCTGTTGACCGTGAAGAGCGACGATGTCAGCGGGCGTACCCGTATCTACGAGTCTATCGTGAAGGGGACCAATACGCTGGATGCGGGCATGCCGGAGTCCTTCAGTGTTCTGATCAATGAGCTGCGCGGTCTCTGTCTTGACGTACAGGTGCAGGGTCAGAAGCGAAGCCGTCTGTTATAAACCGAGCTTAAGCCGGGAGGCACATACATTGAATCCGATTTTCAGCAAAGAGACGAGTTATCTGAATGAGTTTGGTTCCTTTGATTCGGTGGGCGTGACGCTGGCCGATCCGGAGACCATTCGTTCGTGGAGCCGTGGCGAGGTTAAGAATCCGGAGACGATCAACTACCGGACGTATAAACCGGAGCGCGGCGGTTTGTTCTGCGAGAAGATTTTCGGACCGACGCGGGACTGGGAATGCAGTTGCGGGAAGTACAAGCGGATCAAGCACAAAGGGGTGATCTGCGACCGGTGCGGTGTCGAGGTGACGCTTTCGCGGGTGCGGCGCGAACGGCTGGGGCACATTGAATTGGCGGTTCCGGTCTCGCACATCTGGTTCTTCAAGTGTACGCCCAGCCGGATTGGCCTGATGCTGGATATGACGGCGAGTTCGTTGGAGCGGGTTCTCTATTATGAGGACTATGTGGTGACGGACCCCGGTGAAACCCCGTTGAAGGAGAAGCAGCTGCTGAAGGAGCTGGAATACCGGGAAGCCCGCGAGAAGTACGGAGACGATTTCACCGCCAAGATGGGCGCAGAGGGTATCCGCGATCTCCTGGTGGCCCTTGATCTGCAGGCCCTCCTGGAGGAGTTGGAGGAGCAGGTACAGAAGACCAAGAGCAAGCAGACTCGCAAGAAGCTTTCCAAGCGGATGAAGGTGGCGGAGGGGTTCCGTGCCAGCAAGACGCGTCCGGAATGGATGGTTCTGGATGTGCTGCCGGTGATTCCTCCGGACCTGCGGCCGCTGGTGCCGCTGGAGGGCGGTCGGTTTGCGACATCGGATCTGAACGACCTTTACCGCCGGGTGATCAACCGGAACAACCGTCTGCGCAATCTGCAGCAGTTGAAGACGCCGGATGTGATTATCCGCAACGAGAAGCGTATGCTCCAGGAGGCGGTGGACGCGGTGTTCGACAACGGGCGTCACGGCCGGGCGGTCACGGGCGCGGGTAACCGGCCGTTGAAATCGCTCAGCGATATGCTGCGTGGAAAGGGCGGTCGCTTCCGCCAGAACCTGCTGGGCAAGCGCGTGGATTACTCGGGTCGTTCGGTCATCGTGGTTGGGCCGGAGCTGAAGCTGAGCCAGTGCGGGTTGCCGAAGAAGATGGCCTTGACGTTGTTCGAGCCGTTCATTATCCGGCGCCTGAAGGAGATGGGCGTTGTGCATACTGTTCGAAGCGCGAAGAAGCTGATCGAGCGGCAGGCGGACGAGGTATGGGACATTCTCGATGAGATCACCCACGACAAGACCGTGATGCTTAACCGTGCGCCGACGCTTCACCGGTTGAGTATCCAGTCGTTCGAGCCGATTTTGGTGGAGGGCGAGGCGATTCAGATTCATCCGCTGGTCTGCACGGCGTTCAATGCGGACTTCGACGGTGACCAGATGGCCGTGCATGTTCCGCTGTCGATCGAGGCTCAATTGGAGTCACGCCTGCTGATGCTCTCGACCAACAATATCTTTTCGCCATCGAGCGGGGATTCGGTGATGACGCCTAGCCAGGATATCGCCCTGGGCATTTATTACATGACGACGCTTTCGCAGCGCGATAAGCGCAACGGGAGAAAGCCGGGTGCGGAGCCCCGTGGCATTGAGCATCTTCCGATTTTCGGGGATGTTGCCGAGGTCCATCTGGCGCATGCGGAGGCGGCGGTCAAGATCCACGACCGGATTCGTCTGAGGAATCCTGATTATGGCCGCGACACGCAGTTCGGAAAACCGGAAGCGAAAGTGATCGAGACGACGGTCGGGCGTGTATTCTTCAACGAGGCGTGGCCGTCGTCGGTGGGTTTTGTGAACGAGACGGTGAACAAGACGGTGCTTGGCAATCTGATCTGGCACTGCCACAAGCGGGCGGGGCATGAGGCCACGGTGACGGCTCTGGACAATCTGAAGCGGACCGGGTTTGAGCAGGCGACCCTGGCGGGGGTCTCTATCGGCATGGTGGATATGATTATCCCGAAGGAGAAACCGGAGATCCTGTCGGATGCGCGGGCGCATGTCCAGCAGGTGGATGAGCAATATCGCCAGGGGGTGATTACCGACGGGGAGCGCTACAACAAGATCGTGGACATCTGGACGCACG
>CAZGBW010000206.1:0-5454 GCA_964523995.1 uncultured Victivallales bacterium
ATTACGATTAGGATTACGATTAGGATTTCTATGGGATGCTGATCTGCAAAGGGACAGGCCTTTGGTCAATCGGTGCGCGTGGTCGGTTTTGACAGCGCGCCAAACAAGAAGAGGACATGATGATACCGAGGCGAACGCCATTGACGGAAGAACAGCGAACGAAAGCAGCGGATGAGTTACGTCGCGCGGTGGCCCTTCGGAATTCAGGCTACAGGGCAAGAGCGTTGAAGTTGCTTCCGCACATCTGCGGCTTGTGTGCACGGGAGTTTTCCGGAAAGCGTCTCAAGGAACTTACCGTTCATCACAAAGATCACGATCACAACAACAATCCTTCCGACGGAAGCAACTGGGAGTTGCTCTGCATTTACTGCCACGATCACGAGCACGAGAAGTCGATCGACGCAAAGTACCGTAGTGGCGGTGCACAGTCCGTAAAATCTCCAGATTCCAGATTTGCCAGTCCGTTCGAGAACCTTGATTGCTTAGGGACAGCGGGGGAGAAGTAGGAAGAAGACGGAAGACGGAAGACCGCTGGGGAAAGCAGACTACAGACGGAAGACTGAAGACCCGGAAGACGGAAGGGGGCGCCTTCTGCTTTACCGGACCGGATTCCAATGCTACCTTATCACCCAGCGTCAAAACCAGCGAGGAACTCCCCTGCTGTCCAGTGTCGCGGAAGGATGGCTAACTGCCGCCCACCGACCTTGTGTCGGTGGAGGCCAACGTTGAAATTCCGGGACGTCTCCGCCCCCCCCTCAACTTTCTTCACCACCGGCACAAGGCCGGTGGGATCGCCAATACCCACATACTCCCAAACTCACACACCCACTCACGCCACCAGGTCCGCTTGCGCCTTCGCTTCCGAAACCAATACCGCTTCCACGCAACCCATGAAATTGAGGATGCAGGGAACCTTCAACCGGTAGAACACCTGCTTGCCGTGCTTAGCAGGACAAGCGAGGTGATGTCGGAATGGTGGATTCATCTCCATTCCGGCGGTGACCACCCCATCGTGTCACCTGTCGATCGTACCAACGGCTTTACTGGCCGCCGCCCAGCCGCTTGACCAACCGTCCCACCTGGGCCGCGCTCTCGGTGACGCTGGTGGAGCCGGTCAGGCGCTGGAGCTCCTTCATCGCCGTCAGGGGGTCGCACTTGTCGGACGCAAAGTCGTCCATGACTTTCTCGACCTTCCGCCAGTGTTCCAGCGCCGCCTTGCGCGACGTTTCCGACAGGGTCGAACTGGCAGGGGGATTCGTCAGCCGGTCGAAAACCTTGCTTTTGATATCCTTGCTCAGGCTGGCACAGCCCTTCTTCAGGTTGACGAGGGCCGGATCCGAACCGGTCAGTGCATTTTGAACCTTGTTGTAGATGGCGGTGCCTGCTTTCTCGAAGTCGCTCGGGCGCACCGGACGGAATGCCGGACCGGACAGCCCCGTCATCTTCCCCTCGAGCCAGGAGAGCGGGAAGGCTTCGTTGAAGGCGCTCGTCGTGAAGCTCTGGTCGGCAAGCGTGGCGCTGTGCCCGGTCACCTGCTTGTAGGCAGCGTTGTAGGCCTTCTGCCCGTCTTTCATCAACTCCGTCATCGGGGCCTGGCGGCCGTTCTTCATGACCAGGCCTTCCATCTCGTAGAGCAAGCCGAAGTCGCGATCGGCGTTGACTCCGCGGCTGCAGGAGTTGCGGAAATCGCAGAACCACCTCTCGTTGACGTTGTACCCCTGGCGCTGAAGCTGCTTGACCACTTCGGCGTCCGTGCGCGGGTAGATGCTCTTCTGCAGCCGTTTGTTGAAGATATCCTGGTACCCGGTGCATTCGCGCAACTTGCTGTAGTCCTTCGTGACGCCGGACTTGATCTGGTTCTGCAGCACCGTCAACTCGTTCTTCATGATTCGCTTGGCCAGCGCGCTGCTGTTGGCGGCCCCGACGGCCTCATCCAGCTGCATCCGGATCTTGAGGTAGTCCTTGCCGCCCGCAATCTTGCAGTCCTTGAAGGCCTTCGCACGCTCCTTGACCTGGTTGACCAGCGCCTGGTTCCACTCCATCTCCTGATCGTAGCGGGCCTTCTCCAGGATATCCTTGAACGTGTTCACCTGGCTCTTCCCGACCTTGGGGTTGAGCAGCTTGCCGATACCCCAGCTTCCGACCTTCATCACGCCCATGGCGCTGGCCACGAGCCCGCCCTGGATGAGGGCATTGACCACCGCCTGCCCCGGCCCTTCCGCGATTCCCGTGCAACTTCCCTCATAGGCCATGGTCAGTACCGTGCCAGCCCCCATGCCCATGAAGAAGCTACCGACGAAGATGCCCCGGTCGATGTTGCGTTTGATGGTCTCGGCCATGTAGAGATCGCGTTCCACGCCCGCCAGCTTGGCATACTGGATGGCCTGGTCCGCGTAATCGGCCTCCTGGACCTCGCGGGCAGCCGCCTTGGTGATCTCGTGCAGGGCATTCAAGGCCTTCTTCGCCCGCTGGAAGCCGCCCGGCTCGTGAATACCGCGGATCATGTCACCAGCCATGCTGTCATAGAACCGCTTGGCATCCTCGGGCTTCATCCTTTCCAGTATCTTCAGCATCCGGGCATAGCCCGCCTGCATATGCTGCGCGCGCAGGCAGTCCTCGCGCAGCTTGCGCGAGGTTTCGGCCAGCACCACGGCGGCATGCTCGTCCCAGGGCCCGCGCGTCTTGACGATGGCGCCCGTGCGGATGGACTCGATCAGATCCTTGCTGTCGTGGATATTCTGCCGCATGTGCAGGGCCTGCAACCGCAGTTCCTCCCGGCGCGCGGCGTTCTTCTCCACCGCCAGTTCATCCTCGATGCGCTGCAACACCTTCCCGGTCGAGGCGATGTTGGCCTGGTGCTCGGCGATGGCCTCGTTCTTCTCCTGGCTGAGGGCGGGGTCGGCCTGCGTGACGACGGGTGCGGCGGCCGTTTCCACGGGGTCCCACTTGTAGCGCAGGTAGGCTTTCCCTGCTCCTTTGCAGTCGATGCAGAAGTAGACGTAGCGGTATCGAGGCATGGGCGCGGGCATGTTGTAAGTGTCCATCTTGCCATCCAGGAAGTATTGCATGGTAGACGAGCCGGACGCATCAATTCCACCGGGGTTACCGACCGGAACGAGCACGCTTGCGCCCCAACCCAACTCGCTTGGGAGGCCTCCATCCATCGTAGGCTTCGGCCCGCCTGTCTCAGACGCCAAGACCCTGACACCCATTGCGAGGTAAAACCCTTTTTCTGCCTTGTGGTGTTTGGAACCCTCATCCAACAAGGTGACGCTTAAGCCGACGACGTTCACATACTCTGCGGCAACGCCTGCCGGTATGGAGCCAAAGAGCGGGATCTGCTTTGGAATGCTCCACGCGCACCGGTATTTCTTGATCAGCGTGTCCATGATTATCTCTGGTTTGCCAGGCCCGCTCCCGTATATCAGCATGTGCGAGAATGTGGCCCAATCCGGGGTCATCTCAATGATCTTCTGCTCTTCAGGGGGAAACATGGAATAATCGTTTATACCCTTCTCGCAGTGCGTCTCCTCGTACTTGAGGTAGCCGAGCAATACCTTGCCGGCAGCGACCGGCGCCGCGGGTAGTTCCAGCGCCGCGATGGCGTTGTCCCGCTCCGCCTTGTCCCCGGCCTGCACCTCCTCGGGCGTCGGCAGCGCCAGGCTGGCGTCAATCTCCTTGCGGAGAGCCTCGAGCGACTTCTGTTCCTCCTGCGCCATCTGCCGCTGGATATCCGCCTGCAGTTCCGCCTCCTCGAGCGACTCGGTGTCCCCCATCCGCCTGGCGATCTCGGCATCCGCCAGGGCGAAGTCGTATTCCCAGGCCGACTGTATCATCATCTGCCGGTAGATCATGGCCCGCAGGAGTTGTTCATTCTGCTGGCGGATGGCCGCATGGGCGGCCTCGGAATCCGACTCGGCATAGGGCGCGAAGCGCTTGATCAGGGATTGCTCCTCGGCATCGGTGAACGGCCCCTGGGTCTGGCGCAGCAAGGCCAGCATGGTACTCACATCGCCGCCGGGGCGTCCGCCGTCCAGGGCGGCGATCAGCTTGCGGGGATCCGAACCCAGACGTGCGGCCCAGCCGGCATCCGGGACAACGCCCATGTCCGGCGGAGCCGGAAGCACGACCGGGTCGGTCTCGTCGCCGTCCGCGATCAGGGCCGCCGCCGCGTATTCATCCGGTGGTATTTCCGACCCGGCAACCGGCGGGGCCGTCCGCGGTGGTGCGCCGCCCTTCTTGCCGTCCTGATAGGCCCGCCAGGCCTCCTTGTCACGGCGCAGCCAGTCGCGATAGCCCGGATCGTCCTGTCCATTCACCGGGAGCATACCCATCGAGAGAGAGAAAACCGCCAACCCGCATACAACGCATCGCCGTCTCATTTGACCACCTCCCGCGCCAACGGCCAACGAACCCCTTCAACTGCCATTAACGATGCTCCAACCCTTCCGGAAATCAAGACAAAAAATCATGTCCTGCACCCCTCCCGCGCTAATCGCGTAAACCGCCCCTCGCCGAAGATTTGCAAGGCGATGACGGGGTGGGCGGGACTGGAAGGCGGGATCCTGCACGAGGGAGATGATGCATGAACACGGCCCATGAGCCGCAGTGTTCACGCCGCCGCTTGAGAGCCAGTCACGACGATCGGCTCACAAAACCGCCTCGCCTTCCGCGCCTGTGCGTACATCAACGGCAAGGGTCGCTTCGGTGACGACGATCTTGCCATCGCCGTGACGACCGGTATGCGCGTTCTCCCGGATCGTTTGCACAATCCCCTGCATTTCCTCATCCCGGCAGACAACCTCAATCTTGGCTTTGGGCGCATACCCCAGTTCCACCGCCGCATCCTCGTAGTGCGGCGTCTTGCCGTCAATCCGGCGGCCAAACCCCTCGCAGCGGATCACCGTCACGCCGTGAATCTTCCGCGCGCGTAGCGCGTCGGTAACTTTTTCCAGCATGAATGGCTGAACATATGCAACAATCACCTTCATCACTTCACCTCTGTATTCGTTAGCATTTCATCCTTCTTCTCCCTGCGCATCTCGACCAGATAGTACAGTGCCGGCAACACCATCAGCGTGAGCAGCATGGCCGATACCATGCCGCCCAGAACGACGGCCGCCAGCGGGCGCTGAATCTCCGACCCGCTTCCCGTGGCCCAGACCAGCGGCAACAACCCCAGGAGTGTGGTCATCGCCGTCATGAGAAGCGGCCTCAAGCGCAGTTCGCAACCGCGTCGCACGGCTTCTTCGGGACTCAGTCCCTCCTTGCGCAACTGATCGAAGAAGGACACCAGCAGCACACCGTTCTCGACCGCTATTCCGAACAGCGCGATGAATCCAATGGACGCCGAGACGCTTAACGGGATTTTCAACAGGACGATAATGAGAATGCCTCCGATCAGGGCAAACGGCAGGTTCACCATCACCAGTAACGCGCTCTTCACTGAGTTAA
>CAZGBW010000207.1:0-5440 GCA_964523995.1 uncultured Victivallales bacterium
GGCAGGATCAGGAGGCGGGTATTGTCGAAGACCGGCTTGGTGTCCTGCGCGTATATTTCCTTCAGCCAGTGCCGGTGGATCCCGTACTTGAAAATGATCAGCCAGTCCGCGCCGCTTGCGCGGGCGGCGTCGATCTGCTGCGGGCAGCCTTCCCCCTCTGTGGCCCCGTTATCCATGATGCCGTCCCAAAGCGGCGTCGAGCGGCTTGAATACCCGTTCATGAGCCTCAGGTTGACGAAGCGGCTGAAGAAGAGCATGGGCTGCGCATTCCGGTGAAAGGGCTTGGAAGGCAGTACCAGGGCGGTTCCGCCCAGCGTCTCCAAAAACGCCTGTTCCTCAAGGTCCGGCGTGACATGATCCGGGGCGTACGGTTTGCTGTTGGCCCGCAGCGGCAGGACATCGGCCCCTTGCAGTATGGCCGCGACCAGCAACGCGGCGACCACCTGGCCGGTCGCCGTGCGGCTTCTGCCGGCATAGCGCATGGCCATCAGGAACGCCACCGCCATCAGCAAGGCCTGTCCCACAACGGCCAGGCGCCCGACCGCGCGCATGCGGCCCGTCCCCGGCACCAGAAGCGCGAACACCCCCCATAGCGACGGGTTGGCAGGGGCATCGGTGAAGCGGGTCCGCGGGCCGTTGGCGATCCCGTAGACGGCGACGGCCATGAGAAGGAGCAGCACGGCCATGGCGCGCACAGGATGGGTGCTGCATTGGCGGACGCAGAACCGCAGTGCCAGCAGGAGAGTGCCGGACAGGGCCATGACGCCGACAACGCCCCGGAGGGTCTCCATCCCCCTGATCCTGCAGACACAAAGCGCCAGCGCCAGCAGGAATACCGGTATCCAGCGGGTTTCCTTGTCCTGGCGCAGTGCCGCCATGGCGGCGAGGATGGCGATCGGCATCAGCAGCGCCACCCCGAACAAGACGCCGATGCCGGGGTATGCCGGTTTCTCGTGATGCACGGCGGCGGCCGTGATGCCGCCGCGGTCAAGAAGATCGCGCAGGAGACCGGCGGATGGCGTGTACACCTGTTCAAGGGCGACGGAGAGCTGCTTGATCACGCCACCAGGTCTCTCCAGGTCTGGAATCCGGTGATACTGGAGGGCGATCCAGCCGGCACAGAGCAGCAACGGTAGCAGCAGGGGAAGGCAGCGAATGGCGATCCGGATCAGTTGCCTTGCGTCCCGCATCGCTTCAAACCCGGCCCAGAGGAGGATGAGGACGAAACCGATGACCGCGAAATATAGCGATGAGAAAAGCAAGGCGGTCTGGCAGAACGCCACCAGGCACAGCGGCCAGCCTGCCGGTTTCCGGAAATAGGCGACCATGGCGCCGGTCATGAAGAACAGCCAGAAGGCGGACAGGTTCTGGAAATGCTGGAAATAATTACCCAGGATTCCGGGCGTGAAGAAGGCGGCATAGGCCAGGAACGGAATGCACCAGGAAGACCAGGATGGCCATCCGGCATGCGATCGCCTGCCAAGGCGATCGCCCTGATGGAAGAGAAAGCAGAGACTGCCGTAGAACAGGGCTGCAAGGAGATATCCCGTCCACAGGAACGCCGTGAATCGCGGGCAGCCAGCCATGCGGAGTCCTGAATAGGGGATCGCGGGGACCAGCAGGTTGTCCGACCAGAAAAACGTATTGGATTCCTCCGGCGCGAAGATCCGTCCGTCGGGAATTCCGCCGGGCTGGCCCTGCCGGCAGAGCTCATAGGTGTGATCCAGCAGCCAGAGATTGAAGAACCCGTCGCCTTCGTCTCCCCAGACGCGGTCCGCAACGGGGTGCAGCAGTTCCAGATGGATGACCGCGCCAGCCAGGAACAACAGGCAGGCGCACGCGATCCACAGCTGGTCTTTTATCAGGTTCCACAGCATGGCGCAGGATATCCCTTGTTCATCGCGGTCATTTTGTCACACTTATTCGGGCGACGATTACGGGCGACGATTACGGTGGACGATTTTCCTCTCCTCGTAATCCGTAATCGTCGCCCGTAATCGTTCACCGATCTCCCTCCTGAAAAGTTACCAATTCGTTTTCGCCCGGGGGCCCCTGGTGGTTCCCTTGTTCATCGCGTTCCATCGTCCACCCGGTCCGGTGTGTCCTCGGCCGCATCCGGCGTCCTGAACTGCAGCCAGAGGTCATCGATCAGGAGACCCAGGGTGCGGGTATCCCCTGAGGGCATGACCGCGGCAGGCGACCAGGTGTCGCTGTGGAAGTAGACCTTGATGGTGTTTTTCCCGTTATCCCGCAGCTTCCCAGGCGGAATGCAGAGGGTTGCCGACCAGATGGAGTTGCTGAAGACAACCGGGTAAGCCGTCGATCCGATCTCAAGGGATGCATCCCGGGCCGCCAGTTCCGGCGGTCGGACGTCATGCAACCGGATCCCGATGCGGACATCGGCGTCCGGGGGGGCCGCGATCTGCAGGAACGCCTTTTCCGAATCGGTCCAGCGCTGATATGGGTGCTGCGCATCGCCGGTGTCCTCGCGCGGATGGAAGCGGTGGAGCGTCAGCAGCGCGTTATCTTCCAGGTTGCTGCGGAGCGGCTCGGCTTCCGGATGGAAGAAGACGCATTCCCCGATCAGGCTGCCGCCGCAGGACTTCACTTCATTGGTGATGCCTCCGGTCAGGTACCGGGCAATGGTGATATCGGTATTGCCCTTATCGTCAACGGTCTGGAATCCATAAACACCGGATTGCCCGGGGACACAGGCCAGGGTGGGGTACAGGGGCTGCAGCCGGACATTCAGCCGGATGCTGTCCGCAAGGCCGGGTGTTGCCATGCGGAGGGCCTGCGCATCCCCGGCGGGGAACAGCGCGGAAACCTCCCCCTGGTGGCGGCTGAGTTTCATCTCGCGCGTTTTCCCGCCAAGGCTGACGAGGATGGCGACCGATGTGTCAACCGGGGTATCGGAGGAGATGTGAACCGCGATGGAAGCGGCACCCGCGAAAAACGGGAGGGGGAAGCCGGGGTCCTCGCCGGTGCCCCGCCCCGGCGTGCGGGTTCCTGCCGGGTAGAGCCGGGCATGCCAGAAGACCAGATGGAGAGGATCCCCGGGGGCGTAGAGGAGGAACTGCGGCGGGCGTCCCTTGTCCGGCGGTGACCACTGAAGTGCCGGTGTGGCGCCTTGTCCCGCGAGCGGAAGATCCATCACCTGCCATCCGCCAGGCTCGCGAGGGAGGGCGGGCAACCCTTGCCCCCCCCATCGCAGGTCCATGGTGTCTGCCGCTTGGTTTCCTGACAAGTCCGCCAGGAGCCGGTGGGGGCCGGGCCGCGTGATGGACAGCGGGGGTTCGGTTGCCGTGATCTGTTCATAGAGGCTGAATACCGCCTGGCGCGACTCGGTGCGGAAGCGCTGCTCATGGGCCCCGTGGATCACCGTGCGGTAGGGGAAGCGTATATTCTCGACGATGGCCTCGGTATATCCCGGGCTGACGGGGTAGATGCCCAGTCCCGCCTCACGGCTGGTCAGCCAGAGCAGACGCCCTTGATGCTGGCTCTGGATGCGCCTCGTGATGGCGAGGAAGGCGGCCGCGTCTGCGGCGTTGCCGCTGGCCAGGAGGCGTTCGCCATTCAGGACATCCCGATCATGCATCAGCATCAGCGGCGTGCCCCACCGGGCATCATCCGTGATGATGATGTCCCCCTGCTGGATATGCTGATCCAATGTGTCCAGCAAGGCGGGAAGCCCCGCGTAATCGCCGACGCGCATGGCATGCCGGCTGGCCTTGAGCCCGCCAAGCACCGCGACGACGGCCAGCACGGCCAGCAGCAGGCGCCATGCAGGATGCATGGAGCGTTTCTCGAGGAGCCAGCCCGTGGCGCAAGCCTGTGTGATCGCCATCAGCGGAATGGCGACGATCATACTGCGGCGCAGTGCCCATGGAAAGATGGGCGTGATGCCGGGGCTGGCCAGCAGCAGTGCCAGGGCACCGCCCAGTGCCAGGACAACAAGACCGCAGGTGGCGCGCGCGCCTGGCTTCCTGCCGAGGGTCAGCGCCAGCCCGCCGCAAATGACCAGCAGGAACCAAGCCGTGCCATGAAACGCCATCACCTGGGCGCAATAGTGCAGGAAACGGTCCGCCAACGATGTCGGATCCAGGAGGGCCAGCGTGAAATCGCGGGTCAGCCCCGTGGTCAGCAGCGTGGTGAGGAGAAGCAGGCTGAACACAAGAACCAGCGCGGCCGGACGCATGAGCGGTGATTTCCAGACCGCCCCCAGGAACGATCCGGCCCTCGATGCCAGGATGCTCGCCAAGGTGCCGGTCAGCAGGATCACCGCCAGGATGATGGACAGCGCCGCGTCCTTCTCCTGCAGGCGGGACAGGGTGACCCACGAGAAATGCATGCCCCAGCAGATGCCGGCCAGAAGGGCCACGAAGCAGGCCGCCAGGCGCTGCTGGCGGTGGGGAATGTTCATCACGGATTCCGCACAGGCGGCAACCAGGAGGAGCAGGCCCGCGACCACCGGGGCATTGAAATGATTCACGGTCGCCGCAAACAGGACGAGAACGGTGGCGGCGGGAAACCGGCGGTGGTCCTCCATGGCCTGGAGATAAGAGGCCAATCCCCCGTAGATCCAGAGCAGGTAGAGCATTTCCGAGGTCGGCACCGCCTGATGGTACCACCACACCGGGGAAAGGAGCAGGAAGCCCAGCGCGAGGGCCTGCTGCAATCGGCTGAATCCCATCATGACGCAGAGCGCCAGGAACGGCAGCAGTCCCAGGAATGCGATCACCGCCGGCTGCCGGGTGAGCATGGGGATGCCGCCCATCCGGTAGAACCATGCTCCGCATACCGGCGTCAGCGGCGGAAAGTAAAGCGGTAATGCGCCGTCTCGTGACCGGATCGGCACGGCGGGCATGATCTCCTGATAGGGTGTTTCCGCGGAATTGCTGAGAAGCAGCCGTTCTGTCACGGTCAGTGGCTTGAAGACGGTGTCTTCCAGTGGTGTCAGTCCGTTGCGATGCGCGATCGCGACGGCGTTGTTCTGGTAGATGCCGGGATCCCAGCCGCCCGCCACCCATTCCGAGCGCGCGGGCAGCAGCAACGGCACGGCTGCCGTCGTGGCGATGATCGCGATAACGGCCCCCAGCCGCATCCCCTGATGGCGCCAGTCCTGGAACTGCGACCGGTTCAGCCATGCGCCGCCCGCCGTCAAGACGCTCCAGGTCAGCCAATCCAGCAGGGGTGTCCAGCGCCCGGCGGCGCACAGCAGAAGCGAGGGGAGAAGGTTGAGCAGGAGCCCGAAGAGGACGATGCGGCCGATACGCACCGGCCACGGGCGCGCGGGGCGTCCGCCTGTCCACCAGAACCCCGGCAAGACGATCCGGACCGACAGAAGCAACGCGGATGTGATGGCAAAAGACACGTCAATCTCGCAGTCGTTAATTAACCGGCTTCGCGGAAACCGTCTACATCATGTACGCATTCCGGG
>CAZGBW010000208.1:0-5404 GCA_964523995.1 uncultured Victivallales bacterium
GCGGAAGCCAGGGCCAATTTGGAGAAGTGGGTTGAAGAAAAGAAGGCGGAAGCCAGGGGAACGATCGACCGATGGGTTGAGGCTTTGCGGCTCAGCTGAATTGACCCGGCCGTGCTCAGTTAAATTGACCCACTACCTGGAAAGAAGCATGGGCGTTCTTTCTTTCAAGTAGCCGCCTTTGGGTTTGGGGCTGGGAAGCTGACACGACGTGGCAAGCGGCGGCGGCTGCGTGAGAGTTGGGCATTGCAGCGATTGCGCCGGGGTGTGGTCCGGGCTTTTGGGGGCAGGCCATAAAAAAGCCTCGCCCTGCCTCTCGATGCTTTCGCGTCGGGGAGGTAGGACGAGGGTGTGTGTAAAACGCTTGGCATTGTAAGCGAGAGCCTGGCTTTTTTGTCATAGCGATCGGGGAAGTTTTCTCGTTTCGCGATGACTGGCACCAGGACGATCGCGCCAACCCGCTTGTCCGTCAGTATCAAGCCGCTCTGGACTCGATCCTGGAGTCCCATCCCGAGCTGCGGCGTTGCATCGTCCGCTGCGCGCACTGCGGGATTCGCTTTCTGACGCATCCGCGCTGCGCGGGTCGCCTCAACCTGCGTTGTCCGTTCGGTTGCCGCGAGCACCATCGCCGACAGCGTTCCCGCCACCGGAGTGCGGCCTACTACCGCAGTCCCGTCGGGAAAGAGAAGAAGGAACGTCTCAATCGCCGCCGCTGCCGCCGGTCTCCTTCCGCGAGTGACCCGCCGCGGCCGGATCCTGCTCCGCAGGCGGTCTCAGCTCACGAGCGAGCAGGCGAGGAACGCCAGGAGCAGGCGGAACTGCAACTGGACGGAGTGGTACTGGACGAGTCGAGTGTGACGAACTCGCCGCTGTTGCCCTACGTGCGGATGGTCGTGAGCCTGATCGAAGGCATCCCGCGGACCTGTCAGGAGCTGGTGCGTCTGTTGCGCCAGGCACTGAGACAACACCGCTTCGCCTTTCGGCGCGGGACCGACTACGTTCTGCGTTTTCTGTTTCAGCACCCGCCGTAAGGAAGTGTCGCATGAGCGAAAACGTGGAACTGTCGAGCTTGGACCTGCGGTATGAAGAATATCGGCTGCGGGATGACGCTCGCGAAGCGCGCGTGTTGACGTCGATCACCCAGCGCGGGATCGAAGAACCGCTGGAAGGCGTCGATCGACCTCCGTTGCGCATCCTGCTCAACGGGTTCAAGCGGTTTCGCAGCGCCAGGAAGCTGGGGCTGGGGTGTGTTCCCTACGTGTCGCTGGGTCCCGAGGAAGCGACCGGCATCCTGAATCTGATGCGGGCCGCCACCGACAGAGCGTTGGGGATTCTGGAGCAGGCGCGTTTCCTGGTGGATCTGTTGACGGTGCATGGCATGAGCCTGGCGGAGGTGGCCGAGACGCTGGGCCGCAGCAAGGCCTGGGTCAGCATGCGTCGCAGTCTCCTGACGGAGATGAGTCCGGCGATCCAGACGCTGCTCTTTCGGGGAACGTTTCCCGTGTACTCGTACCTGTACACGTTGCGTGCGTTCAGGCGCATGAACGGAGTGACGCAGGAGCAGATCGAGCAGTTCGCGAAGGCGGTGGCGGGCCGGCGGCTGAGCGTGCGGGACATCGACCTGTTGGCCCGCGGTTACTTCCAGGGGCCGGTCTCGCTGCGGGAAGCGATTGATGCCGGCAAGTTGAGCTGGCCGCTGGAACAGATGAAGCGGGTGCCGGACGACGTCGCAGGCTGCAGCGAATTCGAGCGCGTGCTGCTGAACGATCTGGCGATCGCGGGCAAGTACCTGCGGCGGGTGATGACGAAGTGCGATGACGCGCGCCTGAAGAGTCGGGCCTTTCAGGCCCAGGCGCATCTGCTCAGCGGGGGGCTGCTCAGTTCGTTGGATTGTTTTCGGGAAAGGATGGAAGCGTTCCATGATCGAAGCGGACGTGCGTAATGCCATTTATCAGTTGCATCTGGCGGGAACGCCGCTGCACGACATCAGCCGACAGTTTCGGGTGAGTCGCAACAGCGTGCGCAGGATCATTCGCCAGCAGGGAGCCATGCCGCAGACGGTGAGGAAGGACAAGATCCAGATCGATGCGGAGCTGTTGCGCCGACTGTACGGCGAATGCGAGGGCTGGGTCCAGCGGATACACGAGAAGCTGCTGGAGGAGGAAAAGATCCAGGTCAGCTATCCCACCTTGACGCGTCTGGTGCGTGAGTTGGGGCTGGGTCGGCCCTCGTCCGCCCGCTGCGACCACGTGCCGGACGAACCGGGGGTGGAAATGCAGCACGACACGACCGTGTATCGGGTGAAGCTGGGGGAGCAACCCACCCGCGTCGTCGCCAGCCTGCTGTACCTGCGTTACTCGAAGCGGCGATACCTGAAGTTCTACCGCGTGTTCAATCGCTTCGCGATGAAGTGCTTCCTGCACGAAGCCCTGATGCACTGGGGCCGCGCCGCCGGGCAGTGCATCATCGACAACACGAACCTAGCCCGTCTGCGGGGCAGCGGGAAGCGGGCGCTGATCGTCCCGGAAATGGTCTGCTTCGCCGAGCGTTATGGCTTCACCTTTCACTGCCACGAGATTGGGCACTGCAATCGCAAGGCGGGGGAGGAGCGGAGCTTCTGGACGGTGGAAACCAACTTCCTGCCGGGGCGCCGCTTCGAGAGCCTGGAGGATCTGAATCGCCAGGCCTATGAGTGGGCCACGGTCCGCATGCACCACCGCGTCGTCAAAAGGTCCGGTCTCATTCCGGCGAAAGCCTTTGAGCACGAACGCCGCTACCTGCGCGAACTCTCCCCGCAGCTGCCGGCGCCGTACTTCCCGTACGAGCGAGGCACGGACAAGTACGGCTACGTGTCGTTCGAAGGCAACTACTACTGGGTTCCGGGGAGCAAGCGGGAGGACGTGAAGGTCCTGCAATACGCCGATCGCTTGAAGCTGTATCAGCGCCGCGTGTGTGTGGCGGAGTACCCGCTGCCGGCGGACGGCGTCAAGAATGCCAAGTTCAGTCCCGAGGGGCAACCCGCTCCGCGGCACGCGCCTCGACGCCACAGGGAAGGTTCCCAGTTGGAGGAGAAACGGCTGCGCGCCATGGGACCCGAGGTCTCGGCTTACGTGGATTACGTCCTGGCGGCGTCCGGCATCCAGCGCCACCGCTTCCTGCGCGAGCTGTTGGCTTTAAGCCAGCAGGTGCCCCAGGCCGTGTTCGCGCAGGCCCTGGAGCGCGCCCTGCGGTATCGCGTCGTGGATCTGCCGACCGTCCAGCGGATCGCCTGGCTGTACCTGAGTCAGGGCGAACACCTGCCGGATGTGGAGGTGGATGAGAGTTATCGTCAGCGACCGGCTTACCTCGAGGGAGAGTGGACCGACGAGCCCGACCTGTCGCGCTATGACCAGATCCTGGACGAAGAAGAGCAAGACCAGCCGCCAGAAAATGAGGACGAACATGGATGAAGAACTGCGGAAGATCCTCAAGCACCTGCGTCTCGGGGGGCTACTGGCAGAGTGGGATGAGTTACTGGCCGCGGCCCGCCGCGGGCGGTTCTCGCACGAGCGGCTGCTCCAGCACGTGCTCCAGGCGGAGTATCGCCTGAAAACGGAGCAGGCCCGGATGCTCCGCCGCCAACGGGCCCACCTTCCGGAGATCCTGGAGATCGAGACCTTCCCGTTCGCGCGCCAGCCCAGGCTGGACCGTAAGCGGATCATGTCGCTGTATGACAGCTTCGACTACCTGACCAAGCAGCAGAACATCGCCTGGCTGGGGCCGACCGGCTGCGGAAAAACGGGCCTGGCGACGGGCTTCCTGCTGCAGGCCCTCGATCGCGGACATCGCGGCTACTTCATCAGCTTTACCGAGCTGGTGGCCAAGCTGTATGCCTCCGTGGCCGATCATTCGCAGGAGAAGCTGCTCGGCAAATTCTCGCGTTACGACTGTCTGGTGATCGACGAGGTGGGCTACGCGGAGGTGGAGTCGGCGCAAGTCGGGTTGTTCTTCACACTGATGCAGAAGCGGCACAAGACCAAGACCACGCTCATCACCTCGAATCTGGGCTTTCGCGAGTGGGGAACGTTCCTGAAGAACAAGCATCTGGCCTCCGCCTTGTTCGACCGGCTCTCGGCCACGACCCACGTGTTCAACATGAAAGAGTGTGAAAGCCTGCGTCCCCGGTTGAACGACACGCTCGAAAGCGACGGGGCGTGACCCGCTCGGACCTGCGCCCACGTGCCGCCGCGGTGCGCGACGTGCCGCTGGTGGCCGTGCTGCTGCGGCGGGGCGCGGTCCGAGATCGTCACGACCGCTCGAAATGGCACTCCGAACAAGGCCCGCTGTCGATCACCGGCGCGAAGTTCATCAACTGGTCACGCCATCGCGGCGGCGGCGGGGCCATCGACCTGGTGATGCACCTGGCGGAGGTGGACTGCCGCGCGGCGGTGACCTGGCTGGAGCGGTACTTCGCGCCCGGACCGGTCGGCTACTCCGCCTCGGCGGCTTCCCGCCACGAATCTGCTCGGGGAGCAGGACACCGCCCGTTGCGGTTGCCGGCCCCTGACGATCAACTGCGGGGCCGGGTGCTGCGTTATCTCACCGAGCACCGTCATCTCGCGGCGGCGCTGCTGGAACCGCTCTGGGAGTCCGGCCAACTATACGCCGACAGTCGCGGCAACGCCGTCTTTCTCCTGGTGGCCGGGAAAGCCAACCGGCCAGTCGGCGCCGAGTTGCGCGGCACCGGACCGCGCGTCTGGCGCGGGATGGCCCCCGGGACACGCAAGGATCTCGGCTACTTCTGGATCGGTCGCCAAGGCGCCCGGCACATCGTCCTCTGTGAGTCGGCCATCGACGCGATCAGTTGCTTCCAGCTCGATCCCGAGCGGATCTGCATCTCCACGGCCGGCGTGCGGGCCAATCCCCCTTGGCTCCGCGGGCTTATCGCCCGCGGCTACCACATCCACTGCGGCTTCGACGCCGACAAACCCGGCGACGACGCCGCGAGCCACATGCTCGCCCTGCACCCCACCGTTCAACGACTGCGGCCACCCGTTCACGACTGGAACGACGCGCTGGCCTCTCGCTGACACCCGCTCCCACCGCCCACCTCTCGACGCCGCCCATCGTTGCGCCCTGTGCCGCAGACCAAAAGCTACCTGGAACAAAGAAGGGGCCTGCCGTCACCTCGATGCCATCCTCCCCGTTCTACCTGTCGCGGACCAAACGCTCACTTTATCTGAGCAGGCATGGGTCACTTTATCTGATCGCCAATGCGGCGGACCAGCAAATCGCGAAAGCCGCCATTACGAGGCCGATGGAGGCCAGGAATGAGTAGTCGATCGTCTTAGTGGATGCGCCGTGAGCCGCTGCAACGATGAACACGAAAACGGCAGCAATCTTCTTGAGTGTGATCTTGTCCATGTGT
>CAZGBW010000209.1:0-5402 GCA_964523995.1 uncultured Victivallales bacterium
CCGGACGAGCCAAGCGGATCGAGCGCGTGCGCGAGGGCATGTCCGGACCGGCAAAAACCGCGCTGCGGTAGAGCTTGTACGTTTTATTAATGCCGTTTTTCAATGGCCTCCGTCTGTTTTGAAGGCATTCTCCAGTCCCGGTATTCCCGGGGGATTTGACAGGTAAACAGGAGGAACCACACCATGAAAGCAGAGGACCGCCTTTTCGTGGCCCCCCGCCGCGTCACCCTGCGTGACGGACGGGATATCACCATCCGCCTGATTGACGCCGCTGATCTTCCCGCCATGATCGCGTTCTATCGCGACGTTCCGGCAGAGGACTCGATCTATTACCGCACCACCATCGACAATCTGGAGGCTGGCGCGGAGAAGTGGGTGCCGGCGGCGGCCGACAATCCGTACATGGTTTGCCTCGTGCTGGCGGACGATGCAGGCGGCGTTCATGGCGAAGCCTGGTACGAGTGGAAGGAAAATGCGCCGGGTATGAGTACCTTCGGCATCTGCATCCGCCGCACGATGCAGGGGCAGGGAGCCGGGCGGCTGATCATGTCGCGCCTGATGGAGATTGGCGACGCGTTTGGTCCGCCGGTCATGAACCTGACGGTGCAGAAGGAAAACGAGCGCGCCTGGAAGCTATACACCAGCCTTGGATTCAAGCCCCTGCGGGAACAGATGCGCGCTGCACGCGAGGACGCGCCCGAGATGCCGGAATTCTACATGGAGCGGATCATGGGCGCGGGGCGGGGCTGAATCCGCTTGCATTGCGGGCGGCGTGGTGCGACAATGACCCTGCTTGTACAAGGGGGGGCGATTTGGTTTCGACGTGTTGGTTGAAGCTGAGGTTGCGTGTCGAGGAAGTCTGGTTGGCCTCGTTAAAAATCTGGACAAAACATTAAATGCTGATACTGAATTAGCACTCGCGGCCTAATTAAACGGCCACGCGTTCCGCCGTCAACACCTGCTAGGCGGGCCGGAGCGACGACAGCAGGATAGTCGGGCATGTGCGTCTCAGGCGCGTCCGGCGAACCAATGCTGGGACTGGCGAAGGTAATGGCGTGTCTGTCCGCAGTTACCCTGGCGAGACCGAATGGCAGAACACACACGTAGATACTTGAGTGACTCCAGTGCGGACGCGGGTTCGACTCCCGCCGCCTCCACCATTTCTGTTGTAACCAATTCATTATCAATGGTTACGGCATCACTTTCGTCACGCCTTCCGCAGCGGGTTCCCCGCAGCCCTAGGCTCCCCCGATGTTATGATGCGGCAGGTTTTGCGCCACGGGTAATGCGATTGCCCTAACGGAATCCTAACACAAAACTAATGGACATGTTGTGCCTGATACTCCTATCCTGTTGTCCAGTCTAAAGAAAGGGAAAAACATGAAGACAGTATTGAGGATTACCTGTGCGGCGCTGTTGGCGGGTGTGATTGGGTTGACGGGCTGTGGAAGGGCCCGGCAGAACGTGACGATGGCCGGATCCACGGCCTTCCAGCCGTTTGCGGAGAGACTGGCGGATCAGTACATGTCCACGCACCCGGATGTGGTGATCACCGTCCAGGGCGGCGGGTCGTCGATGGGAATCCAGTCGGCACTCTCCGGAGCCGCCGAGATCGGAATGGCGGACCTGGTGGCGCTGCCACCCGAGGCGGCGTCGCTCAAGTCGCTGATTGTGGCTCGGGATGGAATCGCCGTCGTGGTGAATCCGGCCAACATGGTCTCAGGCCTGACCTATGCACAGGTCCGTGACATCTTCAGCGGAAAAATCATGAACTGGAAGGAGGTCGGCGGCGCCGATCATACGATTGCCGTCATTTCCCGTGAAGCCGGCTCCGGGACGCGGTCCTCCTTCGAGAAAATCCTTGGGGGGATCACGCTGGCCGCGGATGCCCTGGTCCAGGATTCGAACGGCACCATCCGGGAAACCGTGGCCAATGACCAGAATGCCGTCGGCTACGTCTCGCACGGGTTGATCAACGAGAAGATCAAACCGGTCTCCATTGATGGTGTCCACTGCACGGAAAGCGCGATCATGAAGGGGGACTACAGGCTCGTGCGGCCCGTGTTCCTCATGGCGAAGCAGGAATGCAGTCCCGCCTGCACGGCGTTCCTGGACTATGTGATGTCCGAGGAGGCGCAGGAATTGATCCACACGAGCGGGCTGATTCGCGCGAGATAAGAGGGCATGAAACTCAACGGCGAAAAGGTTGCGAAATATCTGCTGATGACGGTGGCCCTCTCCGCTGTGGCCAGCCTTCTGCTGATCGCCGTGTTCATCTTCAAGGAGGGGCTTCCTTTCATGCTGAAGGTGGGGATGAAGGATTTCCTGTTTGCCTCCGACTGGGATCCCCTGGCGGGGAAATTCGGTATCTACCCGATGATTGTGGCCTCCCTGTGGGTGACCTTCGGGGCCATGTTGATCGGGGCGCCGCTGGGAATCGCCGGTGCCGTCTTCCTGAATGAATTCGCGCCGAAAACGATGATGAAGATCATCAAGCCGACCATCGAGTTGCTGGCCGGGATTCCATCGGTGGTGTTCGGGTTCCTCGGGGTCATGGTCCTGGCGCCCTGGATCCGTGCAACGATGGGCGGGCCCGGGCTGTCCGTGCTGGCCGCCTCGATCATCCTGGGAATCATGGTGCTCCCGACGGTGCTGAGCATCTCGATTGATGCGATCGCGGCCGTCCCGAATTCCTACCGGGAAGGAGCGCTGGCGCTCGGGGCGACGCGGTGGCAGAGCGTCCACATGGTGACGGTCAGGGCGGCGCGATCCGGAATTATCGCCAGCATCATCCTGGCCATGGGCCGGGCCCTGGGTGAAACCATGGCGGTGATCATGGTGGCTGGCAACACGGTCAAGATCCCCCGCGCCCTGACCGATCCGGTGCGGACCCTGACGGCCAATATCGCGCTCGAGATGGCCAATGCCACCGGGATGGCCCGCGAGGCCCTCTTCGCGACGGCGATTGTGCTGTTCGTGGTGATCATGGTGCTCAACGGGATCGCCCTGTCCGCGACCAAGTCGAAGGTGAGGCGGAAATGAGGATTTCCCCGAAATTCACCCAGGGCCTGGCCGTTACACTCCTCGGGGGTGCCACGCTCCTCACGGTCCTGGTCCTGGTCTTCATCATCCTCTTCGTCCTCGGCAAGGGCCTCCCGGAGGTCAGCTGGGAGTTCCTTTCCTCCAATCCGAAGGATATGGGCCGCGCGGGCGGGATCCTGCCGACCCTTGTGGGCACGATCCTGCTTCCGCTCATGGCCATTGCGATTGCCCTGCCGCTGGGGGTGGGGACGTCCGTGTACCTGACGGAATACACACGGGAGACCCGGCTGACCCGGGTTCTCCGGTTCGGGACGGACTGCCTGGCGGGGATCCCATCGATCATTTTCGGCCTGTTCGGGTTCATCTTTTTCGTGGTCGGGCTGAGGATGGGGTGGTGCCTGCTGTCGGGCGGCCTGACGCTGGCGATCATGGTGCTGCCGACGATCATCCGGACCTCGGAGGAGGCGATTCGCGCAGTGCCCAGGTCCTGGCGCGAAGTCAGCTTTTCGCTGGGGGCGACGCGGTGGGAGACGGTGATCAAGGTTGTGCTTCCCAACGCCCTGCCCGGGATTGTGACCGGTGTGATGCTGGGGATCGGCCGCTCGATCGGCGAGACGGCCGCCGTGATCTTCACGGCGGGGTCGGCCCTGCGCATGCCCGCCTCGGCGTTCGATTCGGTGCGGACCATGTCGGTCCATTTCTACATTCTCGCCCGCGAGGGCATCTCGAATGAGAAGGCTTACGCCACCGCCGCCGTCCTGATCATCTCCGTGCTTCTGGTCAACCTCGTCGCCTACGGCATGATGCACCGGTTCATCGCCAGGAGGTCCCGATGACCAGCAATCCGCGGCCTGTCAAGATCGCCGTCAGCGGCTTCCGCGTCTTCCATGGCCGCGAGGAGGCGCTGCGCGGGCTTTCCCTGGATGTCGCCGCGAACCGGATCCTCGGTATCATCGGACCGTCGGGCTCGGGGAAGACCACCTTCCTGCGGGCGTTGAACCGCCTGAACGAACTGGCCCCGGAGACTCGTGTCGAGGGAAGCGTCCTGCTGGATGGGCAGGATATCTACCATCCGGCTTTTGATGTGGTGGTGTTGCGCAAGCGGGTGGGGATGTTGTTCGCCCTGCCGGTGGCCCTGCCGATGAGCATCTATGAGAACGTGGTATACGGGCCGCGGTTGTCTGGCGTCCGGAATCGCAAGCGGCTGGATGAGATTGTCGAGACCAGCCTCAGGGCGGCCTTTCTCTGGGACGAGGTCGAGGACCGGCTGTCCATGTCGGGCCTTCGCCTCTCGGGTGGGCAGCAGCAGCGGCTCTGTCTTGCGCGGGTGCTGGCGATGGAGGAGCTCGAGGTGATCCTTCTCGACGAGCCATGCTCGGGGCTCGATCCGATCTCCACGGCCAAGATCGAGGAGGCCCTCACGATCCTCAAGGCGAGGTACACCATCATCCTCGTCACCAACAACACCAAGCAGGCGGCGCGGGTGGCTGATGAAACGGCCTTTTTCCTGATGGGTGAAATGGTGGAGCACGGGCCCACGGAGAGGTTGTTCACGGTGCCGGCTGACCAGCGGACGAACGATTATGTCACAGGCAGGTTCGGATGAACACAGATCCCGTCATCAAAATCAGCAACCTGGATTTGTTCTACGGGACGTTCCAGGCCCTCAAGCAGGTCCCCATGGACGTCAGGGGCAATCATATCACCGCTCTCATCGGTCCCTCCGGATGCGGAAAGTCCACCCTGCTCCGGACGCTGAACCGCATGAATGACCTCATTCCGGGCGTCCGCGTCACCGGCTCCATCCTCCTGGAGGGCCGGGATATCTACGAGCCGGGAACCGACGTGTGCCTGTTGCGCAAGCGGGTGGGGATGGTCTTCCAGCGACCCAATCCGTTTCCGCTGTCCATCTATGATAACGTGGCCTTCGGCCTCCGGGTGGCAGGGATGCGCGACAGGGGTGTCGTCGAGGGGATTGTGGAACGTAGTCTGACGGCCGCCGCGCTGTGGGACGCGCTCAAGGATAAGCTGCATCATTCTGCCCTTGAGTTGCCGCTCGACCAGCAGCAACGGTTGTGTGTGGCACGGCTCCTGGCTGTTGAACCCGAGGTGATCCTCATGGATGAGCCCTGCTCGGCGCTGGATCCGATTGCCACGTCCCGCATCGAGGAACTGATGCTTGATCTCAAGGACAAGTACACGATTGTGATTGTGACGCACAATATGCAGCAGGCCGCCCGCATCTCGGACTATTCAGGGTACATGCTGCTCGGGGAAATGATAGAATTCGGCCTGACGGCCGGGCTCTTCACCAGCCCGAAGGATATGCGGACCCAGGATTATGTGAGCGGAAGATACGG
>CAZGBW010000210.1:0-3181 GCA_964523995.1 uncultured Victivallales bacterium
CCAGTTTCAGATAGGAATCCTTGCGGATGACGCGCATGCCGCATTGCGCATCGCGAACGCCCCGGTGATGGAAGAGGATCCGCAGGAGCAAGGACAGGACTGGCGTGCCCACGTGACGGTGAAGGGCCGGCATGGCCCCGGGATGGATGTTGTCCATTCGATTGCCGATGACAAAGTCGGCGGTTCCGTCGAGAATCGGTCGAGCCAGGTTGTCTATGCAGCGGAAGTCATACGTCAGGTCGCCATCCCCCATCACGATCACCGGATACAGGGCGGCGGCGAACCCCTTGCGCAGGGCCATTCCGTAGCCCCGCTTGCTTTCCCGAATAACGCGCGCCCCGGCGGCGGTCGCGATGCTGGCTGAGCGGTCCTCGGACCCGTTGTCCACAACGATAACCTCACCCTGGCATGCCAGTTTCGCGATGCCAGCCTGTGCGGCCGCGACCGCATCGGCGATGGATGCCTCCTCATTCAGGCAGGGGATAACAACCGAGATACCGGATTCCATAAGTTCGAGCTCCACATTATGTTCTACGCCAGCAGCGGTAGCAATATAAGCAGACATCGCAAAGCGGTGCAAGGGGTTTCACGGTCCTGACGTTGCGGTGTCGTCCCCCCTGGAGGCTCGGTGTCCGGTGGCGGTCTCGTTCCAGACGGTCACGGTGGCGTCCGCCGTGAAGTCCCAGTGAAAGCGACCGGCCTGTGTTCGGGCGGATCGGACATGTTGCTGCCGCTCGCTCCCGTTCCAGCGGAGAACCTCCAGTATCTTCCCTGCCAGATCCGATGGATTTCTCCCGTCGGCGTAAACAACGTCGTCACCGCCGACCTCGGGGATGGATCCTTCCCTTGTGGTGATCACGGGGATGCCGGCCATCATGGCCTCCAGGACTGGCAGGCCGAAGCCCTCGTAAAGGGAGGGGAACACGAATAAGGCTGCATTGTGATAGAGATGGATCAGATCCGGGCGGGATAATCCGCTGAGGCGATGGATCCTTTCCGCTGGAATGGTTTCCAGTTCCTGCAGGAGTGCCGGCTCCCCGAGTCGCGGCTTTCCGACCAGTACGAGGTGGTGGGGGATTGAACCGGCGATTTGCCGGAACGCCGCCGCCAGGCTGTGCAGGTTCTTATGCGGGTAGGAATTGGCGACGCAAAGGATGTAAGGGGAGGGAATCTGCCGCGGCCGGCTGCTTTCCTCACGGCCGAACGCCGGATCGACGCCAAGGGGGTCACCTGGATGCGCTCTCCCGGATAGCCGGTTGCCCGCATGATCTCCTGCTTTGAGAACCTGGAAATCGTGAGGACGCGGTCCGCCCGTCTTGCGGCCAGGAGGACCAGTGCATGGGTGGTCCAGCGGGCCAGCGTCGTCATATCCTCCGGATGCGAGCGGTACTGCATGTCCAGCAACGACACCACCTGCGGGCAGGAGGCGTGGTACGGCATGGTGTAGCCCGGTGACCATAGCAGGTCGGGCCTGATACGGCGGATCATCCCTGGCAGGCAGAACTGCTCCGCCAGGATACGCAGGTAGCGGTTGGAGGCGCGTACCCCAAGCCGGTGGAACGAACACGCCGGGACGCTTCCGAAGATGGTTCTCAGGAAACCGTCGTTTTCCCGGTTGGTGATAAATGCGATCGCGATCTCCGGATGCCGGCGCGTGACCGCCAGGAGCGTCTCGCACAGGTACGTCTCGGAGCCTCCCACCTCGCCGGGGATCAGGAAAAGGGTGTTAATCCCGACGCGCATGGATCCTTCTCCTCCTGTCCATCCAACTATAGATGCCGACAATCCCGGCCCGGACACCCCGGTGCAGGAGAGTCTGCGGCGCGAAGCGGCCGGCATCCGCGGCCGCCGCTTCGTATTCCTCCTTGAACTGGCGGCGGAACTGGGTGCCGCTGATGGAGGACGCGTGCCAGCGGAAGGCGGCCAGCGGGCTGCCCGCGATTCGCGTCGCGCCTCCCTGCCGCCACAGGCGAAGCAGGAACTCGTAGTCCCAGGCGGCTTTCAGATCCTCCCGCAGCAGTCCGGTACGTTCCTGGGCTGACCTCCTGAAGAACATGGCCGGCTGGGAGACGTAGTTGATGCATTGGATCGTGAACCGGGTCGAGATGGGAAAAAAGGCCTCCTTGAATCGTGTGATTCCCTGGCGAATTTCCTGATTTTCCTCGTTGACAATGCGGCAGCGTCCGAACCCGAGGGCCGCTACCGGATGCGACTCCAGCGCCCTGGCTACGCGTAGCAGTGTCCCAGGGTAATACATATCGTCGGCATTCAGCCAGGCCACGACATCGCCGGTTGCGCGGCGCAGTCCCTTGTTGATGGCGGACGCCGGGCCGTTATCCGGTTCGCTCGTTATCCAGTCGATCTGATCGCGATAGCGCTCAAGGATGGCAAGCGAACGATCGGTGCTCGCCCCGTCGGCTACGATATACTCGACCTCGGTTCCGGTATCGCGCTGCGAGAGCACGCTGCGAATCGCCGTTTCCAGGTAACGCTCTCCATTGCGGTTCGGTGTGATAATCGTGAATTTCATGATTTGAATAGACAGATGGTCAGCATAGTAGACACGGAAAACGGGAATTCGCAATGGCAATAATGATGATATGGGCGGATGCTTTGCGGGGTGATTTTTTCGAGCGTATTTTAACGATGCGGTTTTGGCTTGCGTTTTGGCCAGCAGATTTGCGAGACTGTCCGGAGTGCCGGATTGGTGCTGTCATCGTCGACTGTCTGCATTGCGGATGTCTTGCATAGGGTCGCGACAACAACGGGATTTCAGAGAGGAGTTTTCAATGAGGCGTTTGATCATGATTGCGGTGGCGGGGTTTGTGGTTTCGGCGGCGACTGGCGAGGAGACTTCCAATCGCTATCTGCGGCACCCATTTTTCCATCATCTGCCGGCGATGGAACTGCGCGCGGAGTCGCAGATCGGTACCGGGGGTTCCGGGGATATCCCCTTCGGGCTTCTGGGTGCTTTCGGTATCGGTATGGGCGAGTCCTTGACGGTTGGTGTTTACGGGCAGGTTGCTGAATCGGATCGGGAACTTCCGTACAAATCGAGTCTTATCTACGGCCTCGGCGGTTTTGCTGAAGTTGACTTCGATCTGGAGTACACGTTGCTCCCGTATGCGGGATTGCGCGTCGGCATGCTGGATCCGTCCGGCCCGAAGTCTCCGACCCTGCC
>CAZGBW010000210.1:3281-5396 GCA_964523995.1 uncultured Victivallales bacterium
AAAACAAGGAACCGCAGCGGGCGGCTGCGGTTCCTCGACGTTGACCACGGGGGTCTCAGTATTGTCTGCCAGTCGGTCAGCAAGGCTATGGACGACTAATTGCCACTATTTTTTGAACGATGGGCGGCGTCCTGTAATCCAAACCAACCTCAGTACAGCGACTTGTTATAAGCAGGCTTTATGCCAAGGTGTCTTCGTTCAGGTTGCTGACGTATTTTTAACATATTGTCAACAGGGTAGTGTTTTTCCTGACATCTTCGTCTGGGTTCGGGGTAGGGTGCCGTCCGGTCTGTCTCATTTATGCGTCACGGCGTGTCTCATGTCTCAGAAACGAGAGACACAAGGGTGATCCGATCAGTTGATTTGCCGGTAGTGCTTCATGAGACCGAGCATTCCCTGTCGAATCGCGAAAAACTCGTCGCGGAATGCGTGCAGAGAGGCGGATGGAAGTAGATTCTTCTGGCTGACGACTCCGGCGGCATTGATCGCTTGGCCGAAATGCTTGAGCGCCCGCTTCAGGCAGGCGACGACAAAAGCGCCATCCGGATCATCATCATAGGCGAGTCCGTCAAGCGCCCCGGAGAGTTTCGCATTCAGCGTTTGGGCATGGAAGAGCAGGTTGTGAATATCGGGGTCGCTGGTGGAATTGCCGGTAAGTCCGTTGTCCTTGCAACAGCGCCAGATATTCATGGCAAGAACGGATGTCCTCTCTGTCAGCGGGTGGCAGATTTTTCCGTCACGTCCCCGGATCCAGTCTTTTCCCTCGGTCTCCGGTATCGGGTCGAGTGGCGCGACATCTTCGGGTTCTTCATCATCCCATTCAAAGGGCGAAGCCCCATCGAATACCAGGTCGCCTTCGTCATCATCATCCAGCGCATCCTCGAGCCCGTCCCATCCCATTTCATGGGCGATCATTCTTTCCCGTTCGGGATGGTCAAGGAAGGTCTCGATCAGCTGCATGTACCGTTCGGTCATGGCATCCGACTCCTGAAGCTGCTTTTCCCAGTCGAACTCGTCCATATACCAGTCGGGCGGCACGTCCGTATCCATGCCGTCGTCCATGTCGTCGTCTATGCTGTCATAAGCGACAATCTCGGACCAGTGATCGAATGACTCGCGGTTCTTCAGCAACTGGCTATTTTCCTCCTCGCGGGTCATCCGCCACGTGTAGTCCGAAATTTTCAGATGAAAATCGGCAGATTCGAGGACAACCCTGCCGTTGGCATTGCTGTACCACTCGATGCTGAGGGCATTGGATACCCGCCGGTTCACCGGCTCGTTGCGGAGGCGCAGTTCCTCGACGCTCTCAGGTGGAACGTCGAAAACATGGACTTTCCGGGATGCGGTCATGTCCCCGGCACGACCCATTTGGACAGGACAAAGCCCTCCGTTGTCCTCGGGCTCCGGGGTCGGATTCTCAAAGGTCAGAAGGCATCCGGCCAGGTCGCGTAGGGGATTACCCTTCAGGGTGAGTTCAACAGGGAACTTCCGGTCGATAAGCCAGAGCCTGCCGGTGACGATGTCGCGAACGCGGCTGTCAATTTCCCCGCGTACAACGCTGCGACGGATGCGCCATCCCATCGGATCAATCTCTTCCGTTTCACTCATTCGGCTTTTCCTCTGTCCACAGGGGGCGTCCAGGGGCATGCATCATACCAGGTCACAGGCTTCGGGTGGCATCCAGTGCGCGTCCTGCCCCTCCCACTTGACATTGCATCCGATAGGGTTCGTCTGCGCGATGCTGACGGGTTTTCCCGCGACCAGTTCGGACAATGCGCGGTCCAGGTCGTTGATGGTGATCCGGGATGCATCGCGCGGGGAGTCAACCCCGCGGCCGGTATAGACAAGCTGGCGGCGAGGGTCGAATACAAAAAAATGAGGAGTTCGCAGTGCGCCATAGGCTCGGGCGGACGTCTGGCGTTCATCGTAGAGATAAAACCACGGGAACCGATGCTGTTTCATTCGCAGGACCATGTGCTCGAAGCTATCCTCCGCGTAGGTGTTCCGGCTGTTGGCGTTGATCCCTACGAATGGTACGCCCATCGGGGCGTATTTATCCGCAGTCGCGCGGGTGATCTCGTCGGATCCGGTCACGTACGGGCAGTGATTACAGGT
>CAZGBW010000211.1:0-5347 GCA_964523995.1 uncultured Victivallales bacterium
CCGGATGCGGGATGAGGATACGTTCCTGGCGCTCAAGGGAGTTGTCGAGCGCCTGGCGTCGGCTCTTCGTATCCGGGGAATGGAGTTTCGTCCGGCCACCGCCTCCGCTTGCGAGCCCGGAACGGCGGCGGATGTCCTGGTCGGCGGATCCCGGCTGGGTTATATCGGCCTTCTGCGACGGGATCTGCGTCAGGCCCGGCGGCTGGCCGATCCGGTGGCCGTGGGTGAACTGAAGTTGCTGCCGTTGCTGGTCAATGTATTTGAAACGCCTGTATTCAAGGCGGTTGCGCAATATCCGTCGATCAGTCGCGATATGGCGATGGTGGTTGACGAACGGGTGACGCATGGTGACATCATGGGGGTTATCGAGGCGGCCGCCCCCGGTGAGTTGACAGGGGTTTGCCTGTTTGATATCTTCAGTGGCGAGGGGTTGGATAAAGGTAAGAAAAGTTTAGGCTATAGCCTCACCTACCAATCCGGGGAACGGACGTTGACGGATGAAGAGGCCAACGCGCTGCACTTGGTCGTCAAGGAGGCGCTGCGGCGGGAACTGGGTTGTCAGTTCCGGGAGGGTTGATGGATCTTGGGGCCGCAAGGGGGCGGCGGGGAAGGGAGACGGGGTGTTGGGCAGGGTGGGGTAAGCGATATCCGATAATGAGTGCGTTATTGGTTTTTAATACCGGCGGCGGGGAATCGATCAATGTGTGGCTGCCGGGTTCAAGGTTCATTCTGTGAAAATAGAATACATGCTCGTCATAGGGAATTGAATACCCTGCTTTGTTCGATACACAGGCAAAAGATCTCTGACCCATTATATTGGCTTCAGGGAGCTTGAACGCAAAGCCGACGCCATCCTGCCTCCGGGCGGGTCGCCGACGCCTTGACTAAAGCACCCACCTCGTTTTTCGAGGTTCAGAGACATCGTCTGTATCGGCACGGCGGGGTATTTTTTTTGGCGAGGCGGGTATGGATCTATTTGAAAAACCGGATGAAGGCGGGGGTATCGCCTCCCGTCCGCTTGCCGCCCGGATGCGTCCGCGCACGGTGGATGAGGTGGCGGGGCAGGAGCATATGCTCGGCGAGGGGAAGCTGCTGCGTCGGGCCATCCAGGCCGACCGGCTGGGCAGCGTGATCCTCTACGGGCCGCCGGGTTGCGGGAAGACCTCCATCGCGGAAGTGATCGCGAGCGCGACGCAGCGTGTGTTTGTCCGGACCAGCGGTGTCCTGGCCAATGTTGCCGAATTGCGGGCGCTGATCAAGACCGCGCAGCACCGCCGTTCACGCGACGGACGCGAGACGATCCTGTTTGTGGACGAGATCCACCGATTCAACAAGGCCCAGCAGGACGTGCTGCTTCCGTATGTTGAAGAGGGAGCGGTGACGCTGGTCGGCGCGACGACCCACAATCCGATGTTCTTCATCAACACCCCCCTCACCTCGCGTTCTCTGGTCTTCGAGCTGAGGCCGCTTTCCGAGGATGCGGCCATCCTGCTGTTGGAGCGGGCGCTGCGGGACGAGGAGCGCGGATTCGGCCTGTATGCGGTACGGGCGGAACGCGAGGCGCTGGCGCACCTTGCACGCATGTGCGAGGGTGACGCGCGGCGTGCGCTCAACGCGCTGGAGGTCGCCGTGCTGACGACACCGCCCGGCGCGGACGGGACGGTGCATTTGACAATGGCGGTGGCCGAGGATTCGGTGCAGAAGAAGACCGTCGTTTACGATCACGACGAGGATGGCCACTACGACACGATCTCGGCCTTTATCAAGAGCGTGCGGGGTTCCGATCCGAATGCGGCTATCTACTGGCTGGCCAAGATGCTCTATGCGGGGGAGGATCCGCGTTTTGTGGCGCGCCGGCTGGTGATCCTGGCCTCCGAGGACATTGGCAACGCGGATCCGCGCGGACTCCTGGTCGCGGTGGCGGCGATGCACGCGGCGGAGTTTGTCGGCATGCCCGAGGCGCGCATCACGCTGGCGCAGGCGACGACCTATCTGGCGACGGCCCCGAAGAGCAATGCCTCGTACAAGGCGATCGGTGCGGCTATGAAGGATGTCGAGGAGGGACGGTCGCTGCCGGTTCCGGAGCACCTGAAGAACAAGCACCTGAAGGTGGCCGAGGGTGGTGGCGAGGAGAAGGCGTACCTCTATCCGCATGATTTCAAGGGACATTATGTCGAGCAGGTTTATGTGCCGACATCGGCGGTATATTACGAACCAGCCCCCTGCGGCTACGAGCTGACGATCGGGCAGCGTATGGCCGGGAAGACGCAGGGCGCGGAAACAGGGAAGTCGGAAAGCTGAAATGGGTTTCATGAACGGGGATGTCAAAACGGCGAAAAAGGCCATCCGGTCCGCGATGCTCGCGCGGCGCAAGGCGATGGATGCGGATTGGATCGTGTCGGCAAGCGCGGCGATCGTCCGGCGCGTGGCCGCACTGGACGTCTATCTGGCGTCGCAGGCGGTGTGCCTTTTCGCGGCGCTGCCCGGTGAGGTGCGGCTTGACGGTCTGCGTGCCGATAGCATGGCGGCTGGTCGCCGGGTTCTGCTGCCGGCATGGCGTGCCGACGAGCGAGCCTACGGGTTCAAGGACTGGACGGCCGAAACGGCGCTGCGTTCCGGTCACTGGGGTGTGCCGGAGCCGGATTCCGATACGTTCGCGGAGTTGGGAGGCAGCGTCTGCATGATGGTGCCGGGACTGGCGTTTGGCGCGGACGGCGGCCGGATCGGCTATGGCGGCGGGCATTACGACCGCCTGCTGGGGCTTCCGGTCCGGTCCGGCGTGGTGGTGGCGGTTGGCGTGGGTTTTGATTTCCAGGTGCAGGAGGGGCTTCCGCAGGAGGAGTGGGACCGGCATGTGGATATTGTCGTGACCGAGCGGCGGACGCTGGTGTGCCGCCTGGCGACAGTGCAGTAAATAACGCCAGCGGTCGGCGGCGGTCCGGGGGTCGGGCGGCGCGGACGGGGCGATAGAAAAGAAAAGAGGGCATGATGATGGTGGCGGTGATAACCGGAGTGATAGCAGGGGCGGTTGGCGGGGCGGCTGGCTACCTGATCAGGCATATGCTGGGAAAGGTCAACGCGGGAACGGTCGAGACGCAGGCGAAACGCCTGCTGGAGGATGCCAGCCGTGAGGCCCAGACCACCTTGAAGGAGGCGAAGATCAGCGCGAAGGCCGAGGTGCTCAAGGCCCGCGAGGATTTCGAGCACTCGACCGAGACGCGGCGCAAGGAGCTGGCGCAGATCGAGGAGCGGGTCGCGCAGCGGGAGAACAACCTGGACCGCAAGGTCACGATGCTGGATCGTAAAGAGCGTGCCGTGGATGACAAGCTGGCCGATATCGAGAGGAGCGAGCAGACGCTGGAGGCCGAGCTGCAGGCGGCGAAGGCGCAGGGCTTGAAGGTGACCGAGACGCTCCAGCGCGTTGCCGCGATGACGCGTGACGACGCCCGGCAGACGCTGATGGCCCGTGTGGAGACGGAGGTCCACGGCGAGATCGGTGCCCTGATCCGGCGCATGCAGGAGCAGGCCCGCGAAACCTCCGAGCGGGAAGCGCGCAAGATCATCGGTCAGGCGATCCAGCGTTATGCGGCCTCGCATACGAGCGATATCGTGACCACATCGGTAGCGCTGCCGGGCGACGACATGAAAGGCCGCATCATCGGTCGCGACGGGCGCAATATCCGCGCACTGGAGGCCGCGACGGGTGTCAGCATCCTGATTGACGATACGCCGGAGGCGGTGGTCATCAGCGGTTTTGATCCCATCCGTCGCGAGATCGCCAAGCAGGCGCTGGAGCAGCTCATTCTCGACGGGCGCATCCATCCTGCACGCATCGAGGAGCTTGTGGAGAAGGCCAATGCGCAGGTGATGGAGACGATCAGGACCGCGGGGGAGGATGCGCTGTTCGAGCTTGGTGTCCAGAATGTGGATCCGGAGCTGGCGCGCACGCTCGGCAGGTTGAAATACCGCACGAGCTATACGCAGAATGTGCTGCGGCATTCGGTTGAGGTGGCGCATCTGATGGGACTCATGGCAGGGGAGCTTGGCATGGACCCGCAGATCGCCAAGAGGATCGGTATCTTCCACGACATCGGCAAGGCGCTTGATCATGAGATCGAGGGCGGGCATGCCACGATCGGCGCGGATCTGCTCAAGCGCTGCGGTGAGGCCCCGGATGTGGTCAATGCGGTCGCCGCGCATCACGAGGATGTCGAGGCGCACACGCTGTATGCCACGCTTTGCTCCGCCGCGGATGCAATGTCGAGTTCGCGCCTCGGTGCGCGTTCGGAGACAACGGGACTCTATATCAAGCGCCTGGAGAAGCTGGAGGCGATCGCCAACAGTTTCGAGGGGGTGGAGAAGAGCTATGCGATCCAGGCCGGGCGTGAAGTGCGCGTGATGGTCGAGCCGGACAAGGTGGATGACAACGAGGCGATGGCGCTTGCCCGCAACATGTGCCGCAAGATCGAGGCCGAGTTGAAGTATCCGGGACAGATCCGGGTGACGGTTATCCGTGAACGGCGTTGTGTGGATTACGCGAAATAGACGGAACGGAGCGGGTCTTGAAAATACTGATGGTGGGCGATCTGGTCGGGGGCCCCGGCAGGGTGGTCTTTGCGCAAGTGGCGGCACGGCTGCGGCGCGAGGCCGGTGTCGATTTCATCGTGGTCAATGCCGAGAATGCCGCTGGCGGCAAGGGCATTACGCCACAAGTGGCCGGGGAGTTGTTTGACGCCGGGGCGGATGTGATCACGCTCGGGGATCATGCCTGGGACCAGAAGGAATACGCCCCGGTGGCCAATGCCGAGCCACGCATCCTGAGGCCTGCGAATTTCGCGCCGGGATGTCCGGGTCATGGTGTGGTGACGGTGCCGACCCCCCAGGGGTCGGTCACGGTGATATCGCTGATCGGGCGCGTTTTCATGAAGCCGTATGACTGTCCCTTCCGTGCAGCGGACGCCCTGCTGGCGGCGCATACCGAGGCGAAGATCCGCCTGGTGGAGTTCCATGCCGAGGCGACGTCGGAGAAAATCGTCATCGGGCGTTATCTCGATGGACGGGCCAGCGCCGTGGTTGGAACGCACACGCATGTGCAGACGTCCGACGAGGTGGTGCTGCCGGGCGGCACGGCGTACCTGACGGATCTGGGCATGAGCGGGGTCAAGGATTCGGCCATCGGGCGTGACCTGCAGGCCGTGCTCGGCACATTCCTGACAGGAATGCCTGGCAAGTTTGATCTTGCAAAGGGCGAACCCCTGCTGGAGGGCGCGATCATCGAGATTGACGCGAAAACCGGACGAGCCAAGCGGATCGAGCGCGTGCGCGAGGGCATGTCCGGACCGGCAAA
>CAZGBW010000212.1:0-5346 GCA_964523995.1 uncultured Victivallales bacterium
TTCCAAGGAGGCGCAGGTGACGGTCAGCCATACGATGAGCGATGTGCAGCGTGCAAGGCTTGAGGGGGTGCTGCGCGAGAAATTCCACAAGGATGTGGTCTTGCAGGAGCAGGTGGATGATTCGCTGCTTGCGGGGCTGGTCCTGAAGATGGGCAGTCTCGAGATCGATGGCAGCCTGCGTAACCGGTACCAGGAGGCGGTGCAGGAGGTCAAGAAAGAGGCCCACCACGAGGCCTAGCCGCCAGCGGGGGGTTGCCCGGCGGGGAGGTGTGCGCGGCAATGCAGCTTAATGAACTTCGCAAGGAGCTTAAGTTCAACCACGAATTGTTGAGCCTGGTTGAAACGCTCAAGAATGTGGCAGGCTCCCAGTTCCATCTGCTTGAGAAAAAGAAGCAGCGCTTTGATACCTTCATGAATGCATTTGCCGGGTTCTTCAGGGTGGTGGACCTGGTGGATGTGGTCAATCCCTTTGTCCGGTCCGAGTCCGCGGTGACGGGGCTGGTGGTGGTGACCTCGGATTCTGGCTTTATGGGAGGTTTGAACGGCGGCGTGCTGCGGGCAGGCCTTGAGGCGGTGGAGCATCTACCTCCGGAGAACGTATCCTACGTGGTGGTTGGCGAGAAGGGGGCTGCCGCGTTCTCCGACCGGAAGGAACCGTTCAAGTTCTTTGCAGGCATTAACCAGGATACGATTTATGAGCAGGCGGTGGTCATCAAGGACTGGCTGATGCAGGAGGTGGCCGCTCGACGCATGGGGCGGGTGATTGTGGCGGCGCCGAAGGCCTTGTCGTTCAGTGCCCAGACGATTCAGGTCATGGATCTGCTGCCTTGCGGGAATCTTTTCGACCGAAGCGACACGCCAGCGCTGCCGGCGCTGCGTGGCCCGAAGCGGTTTCTGGCGGAGGCCCGCGAGGTGCTCGTCGAGTCGTCGTTCGGGGACATGGTCAGCTACCTTGCCGGCATCTGGGTGACCTCCAAGTTGTTCGAGGTTTTTGAAGACGGGAAGCTTGCCGAATTCGGGGCGCGGGCGATGCATCTGGAGGGAAGTCTGCAGAAGGTTGAAAAGGAATACAGCAAGACACGCCAGCGATGTGTCAAGGCTACGCACGAGCTGGTGGACAAGGGGATGCGCGAATCGTTCGCGGCGAAGAGTACAAAGCGGCGAAAGAAGAAAAAAGTCAAGGTGGATAACGTGCTGACGGCATGAGGCCGGAACCGGGAGTGTATGGAATGAGTGAGACAGCGAAACACGAGGGCGAAGCGAAGAAACTGGCGATCGGCAAGGTCGTGGCGGTGCAGGGGCCGGTTGTGGACGTGAAGTTCAGCGCGATTGAAGACATGCCGGACATGCACGACATGGTGACGACCAAGACCTTTGACGGACGCGAGTTGACGATGCTGGTGGCGGAGCATCTGGAAGGGAACCTTGCTCGTTGCGTGGCGCTGTCCGCCACACTGAACCTGCAGCGCAATGCGATGGCCACGGCGACGGGCCAGTCCCTGCACATCCCGATCGGTGACGAGCTCTTCGGCCGTATCATCAATGTCATGGGGCAGCCTTTGGATGGGAAAGGTCCGATCCGCACGGAAAAAACGGCGGCCATCCATCGTGACTTGTCCAAGGTCGAGATGAATGTGGGCAAGCTGGCCACGTCGCGTCCGGAGATTGTGGAGACCGGGATCAAGGTGGTGGATCTGCTTTTCCCGGTGGTACAGGGCAGTAAGACGGGGGTTATCGGGGGTGCCGGTTGCGGAAAGACGGTCCTGATCTCGGAACTGATCCATAATATCGTCGAGGAACATGATGGTGCCTGTGTGTTTTGCGGTATCGGGGAGCGTATCCGCGAGGGTAACGAGCTTTATCACGAGTTCAAGGAGGCCGGTATCCTGGAGAAGGTGATGATGGCCTTCGGACAGATGGACGAACCGCCGGGCGCCCGGTTCAATGTGGTGCAGACGGGGATCACGCTGGCCGAGTATCTGCAGTCCAAGGGAAGGGAGGTTCTCCTTTTCATGGATAACGTATTCCGGTTTGTACAGGCGGGGGCGGAAATCTCCACTCTGCTCGGGCGCACCCCGTCGGAAACGGGATATCAGCCGACACTGGGGTCCGAGGTGGGTGATGTGCACGAGCGGATCAAGGGTTCGATTTCCGCCTTTGAGGCGGTTTACGTACCGGCGGATGACCTGACCGATCCGGCGGTGGTGGCGATCTTCAGCTATCTGGATGCGGTGATGGTGCTCTCGCGCGAGCGCACGCAGCTCGGTCTATACCCCGGTATCGACCCCCTGGCATCATCCTGCTCGAACCTGGATGCCGGTGTCGTCGGCCAGCGGCATTTTGATCTTTCGCAGGAGGTGCTGCGGATCTTCACCAAGTATGATGAATTGCGTCGCATTGTGGCTGTTATCGGCATTGACGAACTTTCAAAAGCGGATCGCACCCTCTATGAACGGGCCCGCAAACTTCAGTATTTCCTGACGCAGCCGATGTTTGTGGCGGAAGCCTTCACGGGCCGGAAAGGGCAGTTTGTGCGTATTGGCGAGACGCTGGACAGTATTGAGATGATCGTGGACGGGCGGGTGGATGATCGCGGGGAGGACGAGTTCTACATGATCGGCAAGGTGGAAGCCTAGCGGACGTTGCCGGTACGGCTCATGATGTTCACTAGGGGGGCAGGCAACGGGATGAGGACGCTGAAAGACACACTGCTGGAAGAAGGCGCTCTCCCTGCGGAGCGGATGGTTGAGGCGGAAGGGATTGCCGCCGAGACCTACACCCCCCTGGTCACGGTCCTGGCGGCTCGGGGCTTTGTCGAGGAATCCGTGCTGCTGCATGCGTATGCCAGGGCGCATGGGCTGGACTATGTCACGTTGCGCGATCTGGCGATCAGCCCCGAGGCGGTGCGGCGGCTGAGTGCGAAATTGGCGGCGCATTACCACATTGTCCCCGTTCGGCTGACCGGAAACAGTTTGACCGTTGCCGTGTCCGATCCGTTGGATCTGCGGGCGATCGAGGATATCGAGACGTCGCTGGGTGTTCGCGTCGAGCGGGCATTGGCCTGCCGTGGCGACATTGACGAGGCGCTTCAACGCTATTACGGCGTGGGGGCGGATACCGTGGAGCGGATTCTTGCGGAGCAGCCCGAGCGCGAAAGCCAGGCACCGGTGGCGGAGTCCATGGATATCGGGATCCGCACGGAGGATGCCTCCGTCGTGCGTCTGGTCAATCAACTCCTGAAAGACGCGATCAATGACCGGTCAACGGATATCCATTTTGAAATGCACCGCGATGGGGTGGTGGTGCGCCGCCGCATTGATGGCATCCTGTACGACACCGTCACCGCCGGCCGCATGCGCTCGCTGTATCCGTCGATCATCTCCCGGATCAAGCTCATGGCGGGGTTGAATATTGTCGAGCGCCGTTTGCCTCAGGACGGTCGTGCGCGCGTCTCTATCGAGAGCCGTAATTACGATTTGCGCGTCTCGATCGTGCCGGCAATGCACGGGGAGGATGTCGTGATCCGCATTCTGCCCTCAACGATGCTGTTCAATTTGGAGGAGCTTGGGTTTAACCCCGCGCAACTGGCGCAGCTTAGCCATATGATTGCCGCCCCGCACGGGATCCTGTTTGTCACCGGTCCGACCGGCAGCGGCAAGAGCACAACGTTGTACGCCTGTCTCAGCAAGCTGAACACGCGCGACCGCAAGATCATCACGATCGAGGATCCGGTGGAGTACGAATTGCGCGGTATCACCCAGACGCAGATGAATCCCAAAATCGGGCTGACATTCGCCTCGGCGCTGCGCAGCATGCTCAGGCACGATCCCGATGTGATGATGGTGGGTGAGGTCCGCGACCGGGAAACCGCCGAGATTGCCGTTCAGACGGCCATGACGGGCCATCTGGTGCTGAGCACGCTGCACACGAATGATGCGGCGGGAGGGGCGGCACGCCTGATTGACATGGGGATTGATCCCTATCTGATCACCTCCACGGTGCAGGCTTTCATGGCGCAGCGCCTGGTGCGCACGATTTGCGAGAACTGCCGTGAAATGACGAGCCAAGCCGACGGGCGGGTGCGGTATCACGGGCGCGGGTGCGTGCTGTGCAACCAGTGTGGCTACCGTGGGCGCATCGCCATTTGCGAGTTTATGCCCCTGACCGAGGAAATCAGCGGCCTGATTCTGGGCCGTGCCTCGGCGCATCAGATTCGCGAACGGGCCAGCGCCCTGGGGATGGCAACGCTGCGGGAGGATGGCCTGGCCAAGGTCGAGCAGGGGCTGACGACCGAGGAGGAACTGCTGCGCGTGACGCTGGCATAGGGTTCCCGCCGGGAAGCCGCCGACGTCTCAGATCAATCCCGCAATCAGGCGGTGTGCTTTCGAGAGGGGCAGTGTGGTGATCTCCTCGGTGCTGTACCAGCACGGCTCCTGTTCTCCTTGCGGCGGGGCCGTTCGGATGGGGGCCGCTCCTTCCGCACGGCACTCGAAAACATGGATCGTCTGCGAGAAATGGCTGAAGGCGTGTCGGACCAGCCCGCGTTTCCGGATCCCGGTCACGGTCATCCCTGTCGCTTGTCCAATGCCGCGCCGTATCGTCTGCGCAAGCGGCTCCCTGTCTTGGCGGCGTTCTCCGGGAAACTCCCACATCCCCCCGAGCAGCCCTTTGGCCGGACGACGGCGGAGCAGGATACGCCCCCCGTTGCCGCGTATGATGGCGGCGGCTTCCGTGTAGTGCGGCGTTGCCGGCTTTCCGGGTTTGAAGGGAATCTCGCCGGTCAACCCCTGCCGCCGGGCCACGCAGTTTCGGTGCAGAGGACAGTCGTCGCAGCGTGGATTCCTCGGACGGCAGACCAGGGCGCCAAGCTCCATCATGGCCTGATTGAAGGAGGATGGGTCGGCTGTGCGCAGCGGGGTCTTCAGCCAGGTGCGGATGGATTCCCGGACATCGGGAGCAAGGATGCTTGCGCGGATTCCGCGTACGCGTGATCCGACGCGGAGCACATTCCCGTCCACGGCGGGAACCGCTTCTCCAAAAGCGATGGAGGCGATAGCCGCGGCCGTATAATCCCCGATTCCCGGCAATTCCTTCCAGGAGGCGGCGGACGACGGAAAGCGTCCCTGCAGGTCTCCTGCAATCCACCGAGCGGCTTCCTGCAGGTGCCTGGCGCGCGAGTAGTAGCCAAGGCCTTCCCAGTGTTTCAGGACCTCCTGCGGTGCGGCCCTTGCAAGGGTCTGCACATCGGGGAAACGGCGGAGAAACCGTTCAAAATAGGGAATCACAGTGGAAACCTGTGTCTGCTGGAGCATGACCTCGCTGATCCAGACCTTGTACGGTGATGGA
>CAZGBW010000213.1:0-3238 GCA_964523995.1 uncultured Victivallales bacterium
CTCGACACAATGCCAGAAGCAATTATAGATTATCGAGATGTGACCCCAAAGGCTGGATGTGACCCCAAAGGCTGTATCGATAGCGGTGTGGAGAGCAGGCCGCAGGCGGCGTGGATGTCATGGCCGCGGGAGCGGCGGATGGTGGTGATGAATCCCCTGGCCATCAGGGCGTCGCGGAATGCCATCAGCGTTTCGTCGTCCGGCGATTCGAGCGGGATGCCGGGTACGGGATGGAAGCGCATCAGGTTGATCCGGCACCGGATTCCGCTGAGCAGCCGCGCCAGTTCGTCGGCATGGCCCTGGCTGTGGTTGATGCCCTTGAACACAATGTACTCGAAGAATATCCGGCGGTGGGTGGAGATGGGAATCCGGCGGATGGTGTCGAGCAGCTCGTGAAGCGGGCTGGCGTTTTGCGCCGGCATGAGGCGACGCCGCTCGTCCTCGAAGGGCGAGTGCAGGCTTACCGCCAGCGGGCTGCGGGAGCGCTCGAGATAGGCCCGGATGCCGGCGGTGATTCCGACGGTGGACACGGTGACATGCCGGGGTGGGAGGTGGAATCCGACCGGCGAGGTGAGGATCTCGACGCTGTCCAAAACGGCGTCAAGGTTGTCAAACGGTTCCCCCATGCCCATATAGACGATATGGGTCAGGAGGTGGCGCTCGGGGATGCTCCGGATCTGGTTGAGAATGCCGCCGGTGCTGAGCTGGCCCCGGAAACCCTGTTTCCCGGTCGCGCAGAAGACACAGCCCATCCGGCATCCGATCTGCGAGGAGATACAGAGCGTGTGCCGGTTCTGCTCCGGGATGTAGACGGTTTCCACAAAGCCACCGTTACCGGCGGGAAATACATACTTGCGGGTCCCGTCGGCGGAGTCCCGGACCCCGGCGGGCGGCGTGATGCCGATCGTGTAGGCCGCGTCGAGCCGCTCGCGAGCGGCTGGCGGGATGTCCGTCATGTCCGCGACCGAGGCCGCATTCTTCTGATACAGCCATCGGGCGATCTGCTTCGCGGCGGGGCGTGGCAGTTTCAGCGCGGCGGCGGTGATGTCGAGCTGCGCAGGTGTTTTGCCGAACAGAGGTTCCTTCGAATGGGACATGGATATTATTTTGCTGTGTTTATCGGGTGAAATCAGATATAAGGCTAGGCGGAATATGGACACAAACGGGTGTTAACGCAAGGGTTGAGTGATGCGGGTTCTTATCATAGGGGCGGGAAATGCGGGACGCAGGCTGGCGGCGCGGCTTTGCGAGGAGCGGCACGACGTGGTCCTTGTGGATCAGGATGCCCGGCGCCTGGAGGAAACGGCGGCGCAGCTTGATATCCTGACGATTCGCGGCAACGGGGCCAGTCCGGCGGTGCTGGCGGAGGCGCAGGTTGGAAAAGCCTCGCTTTTTGCGGCGGTGACGGACAATGACGAGGTCAATATCCTATCCGCGATGTTCGCGCGTGCCGCTGGCGTGCAGCATACGGCGGTGCGTGTGTCGAACTCGGCGTACCTGACCCGTTCGAGCGTGGAGACGCTGCGTCGGCTGGGCATCGAGCTGGTGGTCAACGAGCATGCGGAGTGCGCGGAGGAGATGCAGCGCATCCTGAGTATGCCGGGCAGCCGGGAAGTCGTCGAGATGGTCAGCGGGCGGATCCTGTGCGTCGGCATCAAGCTTCCGGCCTGTTCCGTGCTTGTCGGTGCCACGCTGCATTCGTTCTCGGAAGGCCCCCTGCTGCGCCGGGTCCGGTTGATCGCGGTGATGCGCCAGGGCGGACTGATCATGCCATCCGGTGATATTTTCCTGCTGGAGAACGATGTCATCTACTGCGTCGGCGAACCGGGCGATGTGCGCACCTTCCTGAACGCGGTCCACCCCGAGCAGCCTGCCATCCACAAGGTGATGATCGCCGGTGGCGGGGATACCGGGCTGAGCCTGGCGCAGAGGCTGGAACAGACGGACAAGCAGGTTGTCCTGGTCGAGCGGGATGAGGAACGCGCGCAATATTGCTCGTCCGTGCTGAACAAGGCGATGGTCATTGGCGGCAATGCGCTGGAAAAGGGAACCCTTGACGATATCGGCATGGGGAAACGCACGGCGATCGTGTCGGCGACGGGAGATGATGAGAACAACATCCTGGCCTGTCTGCTGGCGAAACGGATGGGTGCAGGCTTTGCCGTGGCGATTGTCTCCAATCCCGCCTATGTCTCGATCATCAACGACGATCTCCTGCTGGACCGGGCCGTGAGTCCGTACCTGACGACCATCAACGCCATTCTGCGCTTTGTGCGCGGCACGAATGTCCGCGCCGCCAATCTGCTGCACGATGTACCCGGCGAGCTGCTGGAAGTCGAGATCCTGGAACGCGGTCGCTGGAGCGGCACCGCGATCCGTGAACTGCGGCTGCCGCGGCAGGCGGTGGTGGCGGCGCTGCTGCGCGGGGAGGATGCGCTGGTGGCCACCGGCGATACCGTCCTGCAAGTGGCTGACCGGCTGATCATTTTCGCGCCAGCCGGTGCCTCGGTCAAGGTGGAGGCGGTGTTTCGCTGATGAACTTCAGGTCGGTTTTCCATCTTATCGCGTATCTTCTTGAGGCAACAGGTGTCTCGATCCTGTTTTGTGCCGGCATCGCTTTCCTTTACGGCGATCCGGTCACGGCAAAGACGGGGCTACTGGCCAGTGGTGTGATCAGTTTGATCAGCGGAGCGCTGCTGGCCTATTGCACCCGCGGCCCGGTGCTCCTTTCCCGTCGGGATGGCTTCGGTGTGGTTACCTTCGGCTGGGTGGCGGTGGCCCTGTTCGGATCCCTTCCCTATCTCCTTTCCGGCGTCATTCCCGATCCGGTTTCCGCCATGTTCGAAACCATTTCCGGTTTCACCACCACTGGCGCATCGGTGCTGACGAATCTGGAAGTGGTGCCGCGTGGCATTCTGTTCTGGCGGGCCTTGACGCAATGGTTCGGCGGCATGGGGGTACTGGTGCTTTGCGTGGCCATTCTACCTTTTCTCGGTGTCGGCGGCATGCAGGTCTACCGCGCCGAGATGCCCGGCCCGTCGAAAGACCGCCTGACGCCGCGCATTGCCACGACGGCGAAACTGCTTTGGGGGCTCTATGCGCTGATGAGCCTGGTCCAGACGCTGTTGCTGATGGCAGGAGGCATGGACTGGTTTGACGCGAGCTGCCACACGTTCGCCACGATGTCCACGGGCGGCTTCTCGACCCGCACCGCCAGTCTTGCGGCGTATGACAGTCT
>CAZGBW010000213.1:3338-5319 GCA_964523995.1 uncultured Victivallales bacterium
GGCCGTGCGCCGCTGGACGAATCGGTAGTCGCCAATATCGTGACGTTCTTCCTGCTTTTCACGTTGATCTTCGCGCTGATGTCGTTCCTGATGACGTTCTTCACACCCGACCTGGTGACGGCCACCTCGGCGGTGGCGGCAACGCTGGGAAATATCGGGCCGGGGCTTGGGGCGGTGGGTCCCATGGAGACCTTTGCGTTCATCGCCGCCCCCGGTAAGCTGATTCTCATTCTCTGCATGCTGCTCGGGCGTCTTGAGCTCTATACCGTGCTGCTGCTCTGCATGCCCGCCTTCTGGAAGAAATAAGGCGGAGTGTTAGAACACCTCGACGCCTGCATTCTCGAGCGCGATGTACCAGGGGCTTGATGTGAAATCATACCGGTCCTGTTCCCCGACATAGAGATCCAGGTGGAACTGGCCGCCGTAGCCAGCCTCGAAATGATCCTGCACCTCCCAGACGGTTGACCGCAGGCGCCGAACAACTGCCGATTCCACTGGCCAGCCGCCCGGTTGAGCAAACGGTTCCACCAGCCTGAACCGGGTTCCGCGCGCCATCACATCGTCATCCGCCGCCGCTGTCTTGAACGCCCGCAGGGAATCCCCATAGGCATCGGACGGAAAATCGCTGATCCAGAATCCGCCGCCAAAAGAGCCGTTCAGGTACTTGCCGGCATACGCTCCAGACGTGATCCGCCCGACGCCTTCCATGCGCACGGCCTCGATGAAACTGGCGGGGTAGGCGCCGAGTGACTGCTCCCCGGACTCGCCATCGAACGATGCTTTGCCGCGGATGGCCACCAGATCGCCATCATGGAAGGACTCAACCGGAGTGTAGTAGACGGAAATGCGAAAACGGTCCGGCAGCAAGATCGCATTGCCATCGTCCGACGAATCCTCTTCCTCGCAGCCGTTCAGTCCTAGCATGGCGGCTAGCGCTATAGAGAAAACTACCCCTTTAGCCCGCTGAATTAAATACATTCCGCCCCCATGCAGCAGGCTCACAGCGCCTGCTGTACTGGTTACCCCTAAGATTCGAGACCCCGTACAGGATGCTTAAAGAGTTAAAAGCACACAAGAAGAACGAAGGACTTCAAAACCTCAGGACATGACAATACACCTGATGAGAAAACCCGGTTGACCGGGAATGCTCAGCGGCTGCGTGTCTTGTATTTTGCTTTTGGCTCGGCGGCTTTCAAGCGCGGTGCGGCCTTCGCGGGCTTCGCCTTGGTGGTGGATGCCGCTGTTGTCTTCCACGTCGGCGGCAGGACGATCTTCCCTCCGCTGCGGTCGTAGGTCTCAACAAAGGACTTCACCAGCATGCGTACCAGCGCAGAAACGGTAAGGCCCATGGCCTCGCCGATGCTCTGCAGCCGAACTTTTGCGTCTGTGTCCAAACGAACCGGTAGTGATGATTCTTTTCTCATAGTTGGAAGATGCTATCAGGAGAAAGATGATAAATCAACATAAATATAATGGAAAAAAATATTGCCTAATGGGGGCTCGGATGCGTCCGTAGCCGAGGTTTCTTCTTTACAAAGGATTGTCAGGCACGGCGGGAATAGGATAAGCTGCATGCCGGAACCTGTGTTATGCCCTGTGAGTTCCTTGCGGACAGGACAGAGTGCTGTAGGGAACGATGCGGCTGCTGCTGGAGATGAGGGACAGTGTATGATGGTAACGAGAGATTTTATTGAGCAATTGCGTGCCACGGGAGGATACGAGACCCCGTCGCGGGTGGATCGCGGATTGGCAGACCGTCTGCTGGGGGGAACGACGCCCTGGTATCACTGGCGTGTCCTGGGTGTGATTTTCAAAGGCGGGCGTATGGCGCGTCGCGGGATATGGAATCGGGAATCGTGGCAGGACCTGTCCCTGGACATGTGGCGCGGGGTGGAAGGCTGTGGCGGACGGCTATCGGTCTCCGGTTGCGGGAACCTGGCGGCGCTGCGTTCGCCGGCCGTGATCGTGGCGAACCACATGA
>CAZGBW010000214.1:0-5315 GCA_964523995.1 uncultured Victivallales bacterium
TTCCTTCACCCGAATGCTCGTCATGGATGGTACCAGGTGCCCTTTCCCTTGCCTTCCTGGACCAGCAGCATCTGCTCGACGAGATCCCGCAGGTGGACCTTGACGGTGTTGCGGTTGGCCCCCGTCACCGTGCAGATATCCCGGACGGTCACGCGGCCGCGCTCTCGGGCCATGGCAAGGATGTCCTGGGAGAGCTTCGGGGTTTTCATCAGGCTCTTCTCGCGTTCAAGCTTGCGGGATAGCACCTCGGTCTGCGTCTTGAGGGACTGCAGGAAGAACAGGAGCCAGTCTCCCAACCGGGTGTTGTCCACGTACAAGGTTGATTGCGCCCGCCGAAGGGAAAGGTAGTAGCGGTCCTTGTTCTCCTCGACGATACGCTCCAGGGAGCTGTATGGCACGTAGTGGTATCCCGCCTTGAGCAGGCACAGCGTCGTCAGGATTCGCGATAGCCTTCCGTTACCGTCCTGGAACGGGTGGATGGCGAGGAAACGGACCACGAAGACGGCGATCAGGATCAGGATGTGGTGCCGGCCGGCTCGGGTCTCGCGGTTGAACCACTCAACCAGTTCCGTCATCATCCGCGGCGTGTCAAAGGGTGTCGCGGTTTCGAATACGACCCCCATGTTCTTCCCCTCGGCGTCAAAGGCGGCCACGTCGTTTGGCAGCTTCTTGTATTCGCCCCGATGCCGAGCGTCCTTCGACGAGTACTTCAGCAGGTGCTGGTGCAGTTGCCTGATGTGATTCTCGTCGAGCGCGATGTCGGCGTAGGACTCGAATACGAGGTTCATGGACTCGGCGTAGCCCGTCACCTCCTCCTCGTCCCGCGAGCGGAAGCGGGCCATCCCGACGCCGGAGAGGAGCCGTTCCACCTCTCCGTCGGTCAATTTCGCGCCCTCAATGCGGGTGGATGCCCCGACGGACTCTATCGTCGCGACCTTGCGCAGCAGGCTCAGCCTGTCGGGCGCTATGTTCTGTAATGCCCGCCATTCCCCCTTGAATTCGTCAATCGCGGCGACGAGACGAAGGACATCGGGACTGATCTCAATTTGGATAGTATCCATAACGATATCCATATATACCCAAATCAATAATGGCGTCAACCCAATATTTGGGTGTTTGTGGGTGCGTTTGCGGATAAGCAGGCCTATTCACCGCTTTCTTACTCGACCCATAACAAGCCCCGCTTCGAACACCAAAGAAAGGGAACACTCTTGATAAAGCATTCATTGAACCGTTTGGACTGAACAGAGGTGATTACTGGCTTTCGTCGCGGTACCGTGGGTGCCACAGAATCTGCCACAGACGAATTCAAGGGAAGGAGGCGACTTGTTGTAAGTCGCTTATAGATAATTGGAAGGGGATGGTGGCGAGGAACGGAATCGAACCGCCGACACAAGGATTTTCAGTCCTCTGCTCTACCAACTGAGCTACCTCGCCATCTGTTTTGCAACAGAATCGTACGGTTATAGGTGCTTGCTGTCCGGATGTCAATCAGAATTCCAGACAATATCTGACAATTTCTGATCCCCGTCCAGTGCCGTTCAGCGCCAGCGGCGGTGGGCCCAGAGGTATTGTTCTGGATATTGCCGGATCGCGGCTTCCAGCGCGCGGGTGAGCGCCTCGAGGATGGCGCGGACATCCGTTTCGCGCTTGCCGGTACGGGTGGTCTCGATCGGGGGTGGCGCCTTGAACAGGAACGCGTCCGGCCCGGTCTTGACGCAGTAGCCGAAACAGAGCGGCGTTTTGGTGATCAGGTGCAGCAGGGCGGGGGAGGTGTGCGTCGAGGCGGGCGTGCCGAAGAAATCAACCATCATCCCCTGGCGCAATGGCGCGTGCTGATCCACCAGCAGGGCCAGAGCCTCCCCCTCCTTGAGCGCTGCGAGAAAACGCCCCGTGTCCGTATCGTGCTTGGGCGTCAGGCGGAAGCGGTGGCGGGGTTTGCGTTTCTGCATCAGGTCGTCGGCATAGGGGTTGTTCATCCGGCGCGTGATCCCGACGACCGGCTTGATCGTTGAAAGAAACTGGGCGGCGATCTCCCAGTTGCCGAGATGACCGGAGGCGAGGATAACGCCTTGCGCGGGATTCTCGAGAATACTCATGCACTCCGGCGCGATCTCCATGCGCACATGGTTCCTCCATCCGCCACCGGCAAGGAGCTGATCCGATTTCAGGGAATCGGCGATGACGCCTGCAAAATGGCGGAAGGAGGCTTTGGCGATGCGCCGGACATCCGGTTCATCGCTGGCGATTCCGCTGCGGCGGATATTCTCGCAGGCGGTATTGCGTCGGCGTGTGTCGGCCGCATAGGCCAGCGAGCCAAGGGCGGCGGCAAGCCGGGCGGATGCGGTGGGAGGAAGCGCATCGAAAAGAGCCAGTGCCGGATATATCAGACCCATCTCGCCGATATACCGGATTTTTCGGAGGGGCCGCCTCACGCCTGGAGTTCTTCTTCCAGAAAGTCGGCCAGTTCGCCAACAGTGTTGATGTTGACAAGCTCCTGCGCCTCAAAATCAATCCCGAACGCCTGTTGCACATCGAAAATCAGGTCCAGAATGGAGAGGGAATCGAAGCCCAGCTCGCCAATCGTGGTTTCCTCAGTGATGCCGTCCCAATCCATAGGTTCGGGGGCGGATGCCTCCATGGTTTCCTTGAGTTTTTCCAGAATCTCGTCGCGCATCATGATGGATTTCCTTTCCCGGCGTTTACGTATGCCCTATCTGGCACCATACTGTTGAAAACAGAGCCATCATGTCAAGCTTGGGATAAAACCGTATAAAACGGAAAACCGCAGCGGGAGGCTGCGGTTCTCTTACGTTGACCCTAGGGGTCTCGGTGATGTCTGCCAGTCGGTCAGCAAGGCTATGGACGACTCAAATTGCCACTAATTGTTTGGAACGATGGGCACGCGTCCTGTAATCCAAACCAACCTCAGTACAGCGACTGCATATAAAGCAGGCCGCGTGCCAACATCGGGGCCACGTGGATTATGGTGACCTGCAGGCAGTAAAACAGGGGATGCCGCCTGTTTTCCGGGTTTTCCGATAGAACCTGGGGTCAGATTCCGAGTCTGCGTCTCAATGCTGATTCACTGGGTGTCTCATGTTTCAAGACAAGCCAGCCACAGGGGGCCACCGGACGAAAACGAATTCGCTGCGGGATTGTGGGTTGTTGGCTCTGCGGTCTGGAGTCTTGCACTTACTCCCCGACTTACTCCCCATCCTTACTTGGTTACACTTCACCGAACGGCTTAATCGATCTGAGTATCCCCAAGCGTTAATTCAGAAACCGTTGTTTGTCCAGAGATATTTGAGTGAAATGGGCAGCACAAGGCCGGTGGGATCGCATAATGTGCCACATCATTTTCCGGGCATCAGTTATAGGGGTGCGCCAAGCCGCTGGATCGGGCGTCATGGCCGTACAAAAAGCAACGGCGGCCGGATTGCTCCGACCGCCGTTGGTTCAAATACCCTGACGCCGTGTTACCACCGGCCGGTGCCGCCGCCGCTGCTGCGGGGTTTCCCGCCGCCGCCGCCGTAGCTGCCGCCACCGCCACCACCGCGGCTGTCGCGCGGTTTCGGCTGGGACTCGTTCACGCGAAGCGCGCGACCGTTCATTTCCGTGCCGTTCGTGGCCGCGATGGCCTTCTCGGCCTCGCCGCTGTCCTTCATCTCCACGAACCCGAAGCCTTTGGCGCGCCCGGTGTCGCGGTCCATGACCACACGTGCGGATTCGACGCTGCCATACTTCTCGAAAAGTTTTTGCAGATCGCTGTCGGTTACGTCATACGGCAGGTTGCCAACGTAGATGTCCATGTTCCCTCGCTTGTCTTGTGTCATGTAATTGTATTAGTCGGAAACCTCGTCCATAACACAAGAAGGGGTCCGGATATGCCACTACCCTAATGTAGTGACGGGGTGCATCATGAGGGTTCGCGTCCCGGCTGTCAACACCATAATCACGATTTTTTTGAAACCTCGCACACCCCGCCCGGCGCGTGCCCGCGCAGGGGATCAGGCAATTATCATTTGACAGGATGGAGAAATTCTTTGAGAGTCACGGAATCAATTCTTGGGGTGCTTGGGAATATGGAGTCAAGGAGCATATGAAAAAGTTCACGATCGGTGTCGATTACGGGACCAACAGTGTCAGGGCTATCGTGGTGGATGTGGCGACCGGCGAGGAGATCGCGTCGCATGTGTACAAGTATCGCAACGGCACCGCTGGCGTGATTCTCGATGCGCGCGATCCGAATGTGGCCCGCCAGGATCCGCAGGATTACATTGACGGGTTCACCGCCACGGTGGAAACCGCCGTCCGGGCTGCCAGCGTCTCCTCCGGGTTTTCCCCTGCCTGTGTGATTGGCATCGGGGTGGACACCACCGGCTCGACACCGCTACCCGTGGATAAGGACGGCGTTCCGCTGGCGCTGAAACCGGAGTTCCGGCGGAACCCGGCGGCCCACGCCTGGCTGTGGAAGGATCACACCTCGTTTGCGGAAGCGGCGGCAATCACGGCCATCGCGAAGGAAAGCGGGGAACCCTATCTGGATGTGTGCGGCGGCACCTACAGTTCGGAATGGTTCTGGTCGAAGATCTGGCATTGCGAACGAACGGCCCCGGATGTCTTCAAGGCGGCCTACTCCTGGGTGGAACTGTGTGACTTCATCCCGGCCTATGTGACGGGCAACCGGAATCCGCTGGAGATGGCGCGCAGCATATGCGCCGCCGGGCACAAGGCGATGTATGGCGAGGCCTGGGGCGGGTTGCCGTCGAAGGCGTTCCTGAAGAGGCTGTCGCCGTCGTTGGCGTCGCTGCGCGACCGGCTTTACGCGAAGGCCGTCGGGTCCGACCAGGTGGCCGGGCATTTGACGGCCGTTGTGGCGCGGCAGGTCGGTCTGCCAGCGGGGATCCCGGTGGCGGTGGGTGCGTTTGATGCCCATCACGGTGCGGTTGGTGCGGGGATCCGCGAAGGACGGCTGGTCAAGATCATTGGCACCTCCACCTGCGACATGCTGGTCGCTCCGCGGACGCGCAAGCTGAAAAACATTCCCGGGATCTGCGGGATTGTGCCGGGGTCTGTTGTGCCGGGGATGTATGGACTGGAGGCCGGTCAGTCCGCGGTGGGGGATATTTTCAACTGGTTTGTCACCAACCTGTGTCCGCCGGCGTATTCCGAGGGGAATCCGCACCAGAATCTGGAGAAGGCAGGGGCGAAGCTCAAGCCGGGCGAGAGCGGTCTGATGGCTTTGGACTGGAACAACGGCAATCGAACGGTGCTTGTGGATCCGCTGCTGACGGGGATGCTGGTCGGCCAGA
>CAZGBW010000215.1:0-5268 GCA_964523995.1 uncultured Victivallales bacterium
AGAGCGAGAAATTATAACCGCAATGACAGGCCTCCCGCCTATTCCGGAGCCCCGCCGCCAACCGGTTCTCCCGCCGCATCCGGACCCCTGAACGCGGGATCAACGGACCAGAGGCGCGCATAGGCATCCAGCGGCACGCGCAGAAACGTCGCCTCGCGCACCCAGACGGCAGGCGATATCCATGCGCGGACGATCCCGCTCCCTCCCCTGATCCGGTAAAGCGGCGCGGCACTGAGCAGATAAAACGCGAACCCCGCCAGCGCCTGCGTCGACCACCGCATCAGACGGCGCGCCAGGAAGTAACGGCGGATTTTAAGCCGCAGGTAATCCAGATCCGCCGACGAACGGCCGGAGACCGAGATCTCCCCGGTCAATCGCTGCGCATAGTTCCACTGCTTCGCGCCGACCGCTTCCCGCAGCCGGCCGACATCCCGCTCGAACTGCAGCCGGTCCAGCGTCTTCGCCGTCTCGGCAAAGGCGCTGTCAAACGCCAGCCGGTCATATTCGTCAATGCACAGGCGCACCTGCTCGTAGTTGAGGGCCTTCATCTCCCGCTCAATCTCCGCCCGCAACGCGGTCCGCCGCCGCAGCGCCGTCCGCGCCCGGTCGCCGAGCTCATTGACCTGTTCAACCAGTTTGCGCCCGTTGGCCCCCTGCGGCCGGAACATCGAAATCTGATGTTCATCCTGCCCCACCAGCGCGAATTCCTTGCGCTCCATGTTCAGGCGCATCCGCTCACACACCCGCACCGCGGTCTCGTAGGCCTTTGCATCCGCGCCGCAGACCCCGCAGTAGGGAGTCCCGACGCGCGACTCCGATCCGCATTCGGTACAGAACTCCCCGCCGTCCCAGCCGCACTTGCCGCAGAACCGGATCAGCGTCGGGTTCACCGTGTCGCACCATTTGCACCGCCAGGTGACCCTCCCGGTGGAGACGGTGGTGTCGTTCGGCGTCTGCGCCAGCATCAGCGCCGTGCGCAGCGCCTTGACGTCCGTCCACCGCTGCTCGCGATCGGTCTCCAGCGCCTTGACGATCGGCATGCGCAGGACCTCCGGCAGATCATTCGGTCGAAAGTAACGCGGATTCTTGCCGGTAATACAGAAGTACAGCAACGCGCCCAGTCCGTAGACATCCGCCCGCTCGTCCGCCAGGCTGGCGTCGGACTCCTGCTCGGGCGCCCCGTAACCCAGCGAGAGCATCTTTTCCCCCGGCTGCGTCAGCGGTACCTCGTCCTCCGTGCGCACCCGGGCCAGCCCGAAATCCACGACCTTGGGCTCCCGGCTCTCGTCGAGCAGCACGTTGGTCGGCTTCAAATCCCGATGCACCACCCCACAGGAGTGCGCATACTCGATCGCCCGGCAGAGCTTCCCGATCAACTCGATCGCCTGGTCCAGCGGCAAGGGTCCCTCCCGGTGCACCCGGTCGGCCAGCGTGAACGGCGGCGACGGCTGGCGTTCCTGCCCTTCCGCCTTCGGCCCCGCGATGTACTCCATGACGATGAACGGCCCGCCCGCATCCTCTCCCAGCGCGTAGATGTGAACGATGTGGATATGATTGAGCGAGGCCACCGCCCGCGCTTCCTGGAAAAGCCGCTCCTTGAGATGCGGATCGGCAAGACACCGTGCGTTCAGCCGCTTCACGGCCACCACCCGGCCCAGCCGCCGGTCGCGGGCCAGGTACACCACACCCATGCCACCATCGCCGATCTTGTCGATCAACTGGTACTGCGACTCCAGGGCCGCGGCCTCCAGGTGCCGGTAGACGGTCGAATTCCCGACGTCCCCTCCCGATCCCTCGGGGGGAATGCTCATCCGCACCGTATGCGTCACACCACGCTCCGGCACCCTGCCCTCGTTACCTCTCATTGGTTCCACCCTTGTAAGGATTTGTCCGGATCCCCGCTACCGCAGAAACGCCCTCGCGACCAACCCGGCCAGGAGAATCGCCAGCACCAGCAACAAGCTGCCGGCTTCCGCTCGCGTGAGCGAAAACCAGTTGCAGAGCAATTCGCGAAGCCGTGCGTATGGCGATAAGCGTCCCGCCATCATGACACCGCGATATTGACCAGTTTATCCGGCACCACCACCACCTTGCGAACGGTTTTGCCATCAATCCACCGGATCACATCCGCATCCCGGAGCGCCGCCGCCTCGACCGCCGCGACCGGCGTGCCCGGTACCAGGGTCAGCCGCGTCCGCACCTTGCCATTGATCTGCACCGGGACCACCAGCTCGTGCTCGCGGGCGGCATCGGCATCGGCCTCCGGCCAGCCACAGCGGAAAATGCTCCCGGCATGGCCGAGCCGCTCCCACAACTCCTCCGAGAAATGTGGCACGATGGGCGAGAGCACCCGTAGCACGACCTCCAGCACTTCACGCAGCACGGCGGGATGCGCACGGTCCCCGGCCGCCCGGAGCTGCGTGAGCAGCTCGTTGCAGCGCGCAATCGCCGTGTTGAACTGGAAACCGCCCTCGATCGCCTCGGTCACCCGCAGGATGCACTGGTGTGCCTTGCGGCGCAGCGCCGTGTTCGCCTCGTCAAGCCCCGCCGGGACCGGCCCGCCCGCCGGCGCCATCGCCGGGATGCTCGCCGTCACCAGATCCCATAACCGGTTCAGCAGCCGCCATGCCCCGTTGATCCCCGATTCGCTCCACACCTGCATCTTGTCCGGCGGCGAATCGCTGACCATGTAGAGCCGCACGGTATCCGCACCGAAGCGGTCGAACATCGCGTCGGGATCCACCACATTGTATTTCGATTTGCTGATCTTGGTCATCTCCGCCTTGACCGGTACCCCGCAATGGGCGCACTTGCCGTCCACGATCGCATCCCCCTCGCGACGACCGTCCACAACCTGGGTCTCATGCAGCCACTTGTGCGTCTCGCAGTAGTAGGCCATTTTGCAAACCATGCCCTGGCAGAACAGCCGCGTGAAGGGCTCCTCGAAATCCAGCAGCCCGATGTCGTGAAGAACCATCGTGAAGAACCTCGCGTAGATCAGGTGCATCGTCGCATGCTCGATGCCGCCGATGTACTGGTCCACCGGCATCCACCGCTTCACCATCGCCGGATCAAACGGGCGGCTGTCGTTATGCGGATCGCAGTAGCGCAGGAAATACCAGCTCGAATCCACGAACGTGTCCATCGTGTCGGTCTCGCGCCGCGCGGGCTTCCCGCAAGCCGGGCAGGCGCAATGCACGAAGGTCTCGCTTGCCGCCAGCGGATTGCCGTGCCCCTCGCGGAAGACCACGTCCCCGGGCAGCAGCACCGGCAGATCCTCCTCCGGCACCGGCACCAGGCCGCAGGCGTCGCAGTACACGACCGGGATCGGCGCGCCCCAGTAGCGCTGCCGGCTGACCAGCCAGTCGCGCAACCGGTAGTTCACCGTGCCCTTGCCGTGACCTTTCTGCTCCAGCCAGGCAATAATGCCGGACATCGCCTCGCGGTTGTTGCACCCGTCGAACGGCCCGGAATGAACCATCGTGCCGGTCGCCGTGTAGGCCTCCTGCATCGTCGCCGCGCACAGCGGGTCGTTGTCGCGCTCGATCACCACCTTGAGGGGAAGTCCGTACTTGCGGGCGAACTCGAAATCCCGCTGATCGTGCGCCGGCACCGCCATCACCGCGCCGGTCCCGTAGGCCATCAGGGCGAAATTCGCGACCCACAGCGGTACGCGCTCGCCGTTGACCGGATTGACCACATGAAAGCCGGTCCACACCCCCACCTTCTCCCGCTCGGCCAGATCCCGCGCGCTCGTCCCCTGCCGGCGCATTTCCGCCACCGCCGCCATCACGCGCTCCTCATGCACGGTTCCGCGCACCAGCGTCTCGACCATCGGATGCTCCGGGGCCATGCTCAGGAACGTCACCCCGAAAAGCGTATCCGGGCGCGTCGTGAAGACCGGCATCGGTGCCCCCGTCTCCGCCACCCGGAACTCGACCATGGCCCCCTCGGAGCGGCCGATCCACTCCTCCTGCATCGCCAGCACCGCGTCCGGCCAGTGCCCGCGCAGCTTCGCATGCCCGTCGAGCAGGCGCTGCGCATAGCGGCTCATCGTGAAGAACCACTGCGACATGTCCTTCTGCCGCACCGCCGTCCCGCAGCGCTCACAACCCCCGTCATGCACCTGCTCGTTCGCCAGGACGGTCTCGCAGGACGCACACCAGTTCACGGGCGCGGTCTTCTTCACCGCCAGGCCCTTCTTGTGGAACTGAAGGAAGAACCACTGCGTCCAGCGGTAGTAATCCGGGTGGCTGGTGGCCACCTCGCGCGACCAGTCATACCCCCAGCCCGCCCGCTTCATCTGCCCGCGCATCCGGGCAATGTTCCCGTCCGTGAACGGCTGCGGATGCGTCCCGGTGCGGATGGCCGCGTTCTCCGCCGGCAGTCCGAAGCTGTCCCAGCCCATCGGCGAGACCAGCGTATGCCCGCGCAAGCGCTTGTAGCGCGAGATGATATCACCCAGCGTGTAGTTGATGACATGCCCCATGTGCAGCACCCCGGAGGGGTACGGGAACATGGTCAGGCAGTAGAACTTGCTCGCCGCCGCCTGCGGATCGGCAACGAACAGGCCCTCGTCGGCCCAGCGTCCCTGCCATTTCGCTTCCAGTGTGTGAAAAGGATATTTCTCGCTCATAATGCCTTGTCGCTGTTTTCCGGAGCCGGCCCCAGATACCGGTTGGCCTTCCACAGCCCGTCAACCGTTTTCCCGTCGGCGGCGGTATAGATGCCCCGGCCCCAGAACCGGTCCTTCCGCCACTCCCCCTCATACACATCCCCGTTATCGAGGCGATAACGGCCATGGCCGCGCTCCAGGCGTCCGTCGTGCCAGATCCCGGATATTGCCCAGCCCCCATCACCGGTATAGACCCCTTCACCGTGCCGGTAGCCATCCTTCCACATGCCTTCGTAGCGATCCCCGCCGGGCAACGTCTGGGTACCCCGCCCATGCCGCCGCCCCTTGCGCCACTCCCCGCGATAGGTCTCGCCGTCGGGATAGACCAGAGCGCCCTCGCCGTGCATCCGGCTATCCACCAGGATGCCGGTGTAGACACTGCCATCCTCCAGCGTGACCGACACCGGCACCAGCGGCGCCGGAGCGACGACGGGGGGAGCCACCGCTTCCGCCGGCGGCTTGACCCGCGCGGTGATCAGCGCCTCGAACCGCTTGCGGAATTCAGGACTCTGGATCCAGTAGACGGGCGTCGTGCCGTTGGACGCCTTGGCAAAGATGTCCGCGCCATTGGCGATCAGCACCGCCATCGTCTC